>NZ_JBEYFS010000020.1:0-76873 GCF_040634475.1 Streptomyces sp. NPDC007095 | reverse complement strand
ATGTTTTCCCGTAATCGGGACGACACCACGAGAGCGGAACCAAGGAGAGGAATAATCCCCTCGGTTCACAGCGTCCTCGCTGTGCGCCTACCGGAACAGTGCCCGGCAGGACTTTTTCAAAGGAACCTCGCCCCAGCCGATCGGCCGGAGACGGGGTATCAACATATCTGGCGTTGATTTTTGGCACGCTGTTGAGTTCTCAAGGAACGGACGCTTCCTTTGTACTCACCCTCTCGGGCTTTCCTCCGGGCGCTTCCCTTCGGTCTTGCTGTCTTGCTTTGTTCTTGCGTTTCCGACTCTATCAGACCGTTTCCCGATCCGATTTCCTCGGTGCTTTCCAGGTTCTCGCTCTCGCGTTTCCCTTTCCGGCGGTTCCGACTGTATCAGACTCTTTCGTGTCCAATTCCCTGTCGGAGAGGGATTCCGTCTTCCGGCTTTGAGTGCTTTCGCATCGCGGCCTTTCGACATTCACTACGCTAGCCGATTCCCTCGGCAACTCATAATCGAGTTCCGCGGGCTGCAATTCGGGCATGCAGGCACGCCGAATTGACCCCCGCTGAGGGG
This sequence comes from Streptomyces sp. NPDC007095, assembly GCF_040634475.1. Classification (NCBI taxonomy): domain Bacteria; kingdom Bacillati; phylum Actinomycetota; class Actinomycetes; order Kitasatosporales; family Streptomycetaceae; genus Streptomyces; species Streptomyces sp. NPDC007095. The sequence goes on along the minus strand of NZ_JBEYFS010000020.1, from coordinate 76,309 downwards.
AAGTCGTAGGTAGTGGGTTGGCCACTTCCGGCTGCAGGCTGAACGCCGTACCCGGGTCAAGCGGCTCGGGCTACATTACGGACCCCCCAGGGGCGAGTCAAGTTGAGCGACGGCGTGGCGTATGGGCCCGATAAGGGCTCACGGTGGGGTCGTCGGCGACCCAGAAGCGCCAGGGGTGAACGCCACCGTCGCCGGCCACTCCGGTACGCGGACCGTTGCGTACCTGGTCGGAGTGGACGGGGGTGCCCGTCAGGAGGGTCAGTGGAGAGCCCTCGGGGGCACAGGCGTCGGCGCCGTCGAGGGCCCTGTCCACGCCGAGTGCCGTGGCCAGGCGCGCGGGCCCCTTGGCCAGTTCCTTGTCATTTCGGGCTGAGAGTCGACGTTTGCGAGCGAGTCCGGCGCCCTCGATGATCTCTCCGGCACGAAGGAGGACCCCGCTCGGGTTGCCCTCCGGACCACACACCAGGTTCATGCAGAACCACATGCCGTAGGTGAAGTAGACGTATACATGCCCGGGCGGACCGAACATCACGCCATTGCGGGCCGTGCGGCCGCGATAGGCATGGGAGCCGGGATCGTTCGGGCCGTCGTACGCCTCCACCTCCGTGAGACGGAGCTCGATCGGACCGTCCGGTGTCGTGCGGACGAGGACGCGCCCCAGCAGGTCGGGGGCGACCTCCAGTACGGGGCGGTCGAAGAAGTCCCGGGTGATGGGCGTACGGTCAGGGGCCGCGATCATGGCGTACGAGCGTAGTCCAGTGGCCCGGACGGAAGCGGCCGGGTGAGGGACTGTGCGTACGGGTCGGCACGAGTGCGCGTCCGTGCGCGTCTACGGGTGGTCAGGGAGCGTCCTCCTTGTAAGGGTGAGGGCGCGGAACCGGCCGCGGCCGGATCGCGTTTGTAGGGATCAAGGATCCAGACGGATGTACGACGGAGCACAGGCGTTGCCTGGGGAGGAAGAAACATGGGGTTCAAGCGGCTGCTTGCGAGCCTGGGAGCCGGTGGGGCTTCGGTCGAGACGGTGCTGACCGAGGTCAACGTCGTTCCGGGCGGTGTCGTGCAGGGTGAGGTGCGGATCCAGGGCGGGTCCGTGAACCAGGCCATCGAGGGGCTGTCGGTCGGGCTCCAGGCCAAGGTCGAGGTCGAGGGCCACGACGACCAGGAGTACAAGCAGGACATCAAGTTCACCAAGCTGCGGCTCGGTGGGGCCTTCGAGCTGCAGGCCGGTGCCGTTCACGCCGTTCCCTTCGGGCTCGAGATCCCGTGGGAGACGCCGATCACCACGATCGACGGGCAGGCGCTTCGGGGCATGCACATCGGTGTGACCACCGAGCTGGAGATCGCGCGTGCCGTGGACTCCGGTGACCTGGACCCGATCAACGTGCACCCGCTGCCGGCGCAGCAGGCGATCCTGAACGCCTTCATCCAGCTGGGCTTCCGCTTCAAGAACGCGGACATGGAGCGCGGTCACATCCGGGGCACCCGGCAGAAGCTGCCGTTCTACCAGGAGATCGAGTTCTTCCCGCCGTCGCAGTACCGCGGGCTGAACCAGGTCGAGCTGAGCTTCGTCGCGGACGACCACGAGATGGACGTCATCCTGGAGATGGACAAGAAGCCGGGTCTCTTCAGTGAGGGCAGCGACTCGTACCGCTCCTTCCGCGTGGGGCTGCACGACTACCAGGGCACGGACTGGGCGGCGTACCTGAACCAGTGGCTGTCCGAGGTCGGCAGCAAGCGCAGCTGGTTCTAGGCTCGGGTCGAGAGATTCCGCCGTTCAGGAGGTTCTGACGTGACCGAGCTCAAGAGGCCGCCGCTTCCCCATGACTTCCATCCGCCCGTTCCGACCTTCACGGTCGTCAGTGAGGACGTCGAGCCGGGCGGGGTGCTGAAGGACGCTCAGGTCTACGCGGCTGGGAACACCTCGCCGCAGCTGAGCTGGGAGGGGTTCCCGCCGGAGACCAAGAGCTTCGCCGTGACCTGCTTCGACCCGGACGCCCCGACGGGGAGCGGGTTCTGGCACTGGGTGGTGTTCGACATTCCCGCTTCGGTGACGGAACTGCCGACGGGTGCGGGCAGCGGCAAGTTCGAGGGGCTGCCGGAGGGTGCCGTCCAGGTGCGCAACGACTACGGGTCCAGGGACTTCGGTGGCGCCGCGCCGCCGGCCGGGGATCCCGCGCACCGGTATGTGTTCACGGTGTACGCCGTGGATCAGGAGAAGCTCGGTCCCGACGCGGAGGTGTCGCCGGCCGTCGTGGGATTCAATCTGCGGTTCCACACGCTGGCGCGCGCCCAGCTGATGGGTGAGTACGCGTCTCCCGCGTAAAGCGGTGAAGACTCACGTTCACTGAACGTTTGCCCGCCTCTGGTCTTGGAAGTGATCAGGGGCGGGCATTTTTATTGCGTTGTCCATCTCGGCGTGCCCGGCCAGAGTTGATCCAAGCCCGCCAGGGGGTGGGCCGGTGCGCACGGGAGGTGGGCTGGATGCGGGACACGCTGGTTCTGAACGCGAGCTTTGAGCCGCTGTCGACGGTGACGTTGAACCGAGCCGTCGTTCTGGTGCTGCAGGACAAGGCTGTCGTCGAGCAGGCCCACCCCGAACTCCGTATGCGCGGCGCCGCGCTGGACATACCCGTGCCCCGAGTCATCAGGCTGTGCAGGTATGTGAGGGTGCCTTTCCGAAGACAAGCGCCGTGGTCGAGGCGCGGTGTGCTGGTACGCGACCAGCACAGGTGCGCGTACTGCGGAAGGCGGGCGACGACGGTCGACCACGTGGTGCCGCGCGCGCAGGGCGGTCGGGACTCCTGGCTGAATACGGTCGCGTCCTGCGCGGAGGACAACCACCGCAAGGCGGCCCGGACTCCGGAGCAGGCGGGTATGCCGCTGCTGCGGCAGCCGTTCGAGCCGACGCCCGCGGACGCGATGCTGCTGGCGCTGGGCCGTGACGACCTCGACGCCCTCCCGGAGTGGCTGGCCCAACCCGCGGCGTAGCCGCTCCGCTGGGAGAACCCGGGAACCCGCCGGTCGTTCGGCTGCGGGTCCTCCGTGGCCGGCCGCGCAGTTCCCCGCGCCCCTGACGGGGCGCGGGACAGCGTCAGTCGGTGACGGACGGCTTCTCGCGGCGCTCGGTGCCCGCGTTGCCCGAACCGCCGCCCATGGGGCCGAAGTTGCCCATGGCGCCGCTCAGGCCCTTGAGGGCGTCGCCGATCTCGCTGGGCACGATCCAGAGCTTGTTGGCGTCGCCCTCGGCGATCTTGGGGAGCATCTGGAGGTACTGGTAGGCGAGGAGCTTCTGGTCGGCGTCGCCGGCGTGGATGGACTCGAAGACCGTGCGGATGGCCTGGGCCTCGCCCTCGGCGCGCAGGGCGGCGGCCTTCGCTTCACCTTCGGCGCGCAGGATCGCGGACTGCTTCTCACCTTCGGCGGTGAGGATCTGCGACTGGCGGATACCTTCGGCGGTGAGGATCGCGGCGCGCTTGTCCCGGTCGGCGCGCATCTGCTTCTCCATCGAGTCCTGGATGGAGGTGGGCGGTTCGATCGCCTTGAGCTCGACGCGGTTGACGCGGATGCCCCACTTGCCGGTGGCCTCGTCGAGGACGCCGCGCAGGGCCGCGTTGATCTCCTCGCGGGAGGTCAGGGTCCGCTCCAGGTCCATGCCACCGATGATGTTGCGCAGGGTGGTGACGGTGAGCTGCTCGATCGCCTGGATGTAGCTGGCGACTTCGTAGGTGGCGGCGCGCGCGTCGGTGACCTGGTAGTAGATGACCGTGTCGATGTTGACCACCAGGTTGTCCTGGGTGATCACCGGCTGCGGCGGGAACGGCACGACCTGTTCACGCAGGTCGATGCGGTTGCGGATCGAGTCGATGAACGGAACCACGATGTTCAGGCCCGCGTTCAGGGTCCGTGTGTAGCGGCCGAAGCGCTCCACGATGGCCGCGCTGGCCTGTGGGATGACCTGGATGGTCTTGATCAGGGCGATGAATACCAACACCACCAGAATGATCAGGACGATGATGATTGGTGCCATCGATGCTCCCCGTACCCTTCTCCGCCTCGGTATGTCCGAAAGATCTTATGGTTGTTGAAGATCTTGCTCGACGAGTCTGACAGACCGTCGTCTGCCACGTGGGGCGTTCGGTTCACTTGCGTCGCACGAGGTCACATCACAATCGCCGTGGCTCCTTCGATGTCCACGACGTCCACCTCCTGGCCCACTTCGTAGACCTGTCCGGCGTCGAGAGCGCGCGCCGACCAGATCTCTCCGCCGAGTTTGATCCGGCCGCCGCCCGAACCGTCCACCCGTTCCAGGACGATGGCCTGTTTGCCCTTCAACGCCTCCACGCCGGTGGCGAGTTGGGGGCGCTGGGCGCGGTGCCGGGCCGCGATGGGGCGTACGACGCCGATGAGCGCGAACGAGACGACGGCGAAGACGAGTACCTGAAGGACGACATCGCCGCCGAGGCCCGCTGTCACCGCCGCCGCAGCGGCGCCGAGGGCGAGCATGCCGAACTCCGGCATCGCGGTCACCACGAGCGGGATGCCCAGCGCGGCCGCGCCGACGAGCCACCACACCCATGCGTTGATGTCGTTCACGTGGTCATGGTAGGTCCGCGGGCCGGGCGCGGACAGGGCGCAGATCGGTTGAGAAGGGGCTCGTACCGGGTGTTTCGTGCCGGACGCCTCGTACGAAGCACTTCGTACGCGTGTTTCCGGTCGGTCAGGACATCGGCAGGCCCTGCGCGGTCCAACGCTCGCCGACCTGTTCGACGATGAGCGGGAGTCCGAAGCAGAGGGAGAGGTTGCGCGAGGTGAGTTCGAGCTCGAGCGGGCCGGCGGCGAGCACCTTGCCCTGACGGATCATCAGGACGTGGGTGAAGCCGGGGGCGATCTCCTCGACATGGTGCGTGACCATGATCATGGAGGGGGCGATCGGGTCGCGGGCGAGACGGCCGAGGCGGCGGACGAGGTCCTCGCGGCCGCCGAGGTCGAGGCCCGCGGCGGGCTCGTCGAGCAGGAGCAGCTCGGGGTCGGTCATCAGGGCGCGGGCGATCAGGGTGCGCTTGCGCTCGCCCTCGGAGAGCGTGCCGAACCGGCGGTCCAGGAAGTCGCTCATGCCGAGGCGGTCGAGGAACGCGCGGGCGCGCTGCTCGTCGATGTCCTCGTAGTCCTCGTGCCAGCCCGCGGTCATGCCGTACGCGGCCGTCAGCACGGTCTGCAGGACGGTCTGGCGCTTGGGGAGCTTCTCGGCCATGGCGATACCGGCCACGCCGATGCGCGGGCGCAGCTCGAAGACGTCGACCTTGCCGAGGGTCTCGCCGAGGATGGTGGCGGTGCCCTGGCTGGGGAAGAGATAGCTGGAGGCGAGATTCAGGAGGGTCGTCTTTCCGGCGCCGTTCGGGCCGAGGATGACCCAGCGCTCCCCCTCCTTGACCGACCAGGAGACCTGGTCCACCAGAGCCCGGCCCTCTCGGACCACGGACACGTCCTCCAGCTCCAGTACATCGCTCATGAGCGCGTTGTCTCCCATTGCAGTCTCGGCCGTCGCTTACGTCTGTGGACGCAGCCCCCAGGGAAAACCTACGCCACCGGTCGGTCGCTCCCATCCATCGGTCGGTCCTTAGGGTGGAGGCATGCTCTCGGAACCACGCTCAGGACGTCTGGCCGCATGGGGAAACGCCCTTTTGGCCGGACTTGTTTCGCCGGATGACGCGGTGCTCGCCATCGTCGGTGAGGACGCGGTGCACCGGGTCGAGGGGCTGCCGGGTGAGTCCGGCCCCGTCGGGCTCACGCTCGCCCTCGGCCGGCTTCGCGCGCTCGGGGTGACCGGACTGCGGGTCGCGCTGCCCGCGCCGGGGCATCCCCTCGGGCTGAGCGGGCCACCGGACTTCAATGCGCGCGCCCTCGACGCGGAGGAGGCGGTGGTCTGCCACGGGGCGGCGCTCGGGCTCGTTCCCGAGGTGTACGAGGCCGGGCCCGACGGTGATGTCCATGTCGAGGTGGTGTGGCACTGCCTCCCCGTGCGGGAGGCGCCGCCCGCGGATGTGCCTTCGCTCGGCGAGGCCGAGCGGGAGCTCGCGGAGGCGCTGCGTGAGGCGACGGAGGTGCTGTCGCGGCTCGACGTGGCGGGGTCGGGGCCGGTCGCCGAGGCGGCGGTCGACGCGTACCGGGCGCGGGCCGAGCGGGGGCGGGAGGTGTTGGCGCCCGGGTATCCGCCGCGTGCGGTGCGGGTGCTGGAGCTGGCCCAGCGGGTGGGGTTGCTCATCTCCGTCGCGTACGAGAACGGTCATGGCGGGGCGGTGAGTGCGTCGGAGATTTCGGCGCGGGCGTTGGCGTTGCGGCCGGTCGAGCGGACGGCTCGGCGGGCACAAGTGGCGGCGTACAACGCGTTCGTGGAGGAGCGGGAGCGGGGGGTTCGCTGAGGTCTGTTTGCGCCTCCGCCGCCCCTGCCCTCCCCCAAGCTCTCGGCTTCGCTCGAGCAGGGGGACTCGCATCATCCTCGACCTGGGGCTCCGCCCCCAGACCCCCGGGTGGGATTGTCGGCTGCGGGTGGGTGGGGCTTGGCGCGCAGTTCCCCGCGCCCCTGGGGTCGGGGCTGCGCCCCGGCCCCCGTCGGCCTGAACGGACCGAACGGCCTCCCAGGGGAGCCTGGGAGGCCGGTGGGGGTGGTGGGGGCGTGGGCGTCAGTGGTTGAGGCCCAGGTTGCCGAAGGCCGGGTTCAGGACGCCGATGACGTTCACGCTGTTGCCGACCGCGTTCACGGGGATGTGGATCGGGGCCTGGATGACGTTGCCCGAGACGACGCCCGGGGAGCCCGCGGCATTGCCGCCCGCCCACGAGCCGTCCGTCGCGGACGCCATACCGGCACCGGCGGCGACCAGCCCGCCGGCCACCATCGCGACAGCCGTGGCCTTCTTCAGGTTCTTCACTTCTGAGCCCTCCCTAGCGATCACCGCGGCAGTCGCCGCGGCACGCACTGGAGAACGGCCGAGATCTCCGGAGGATGCGCCATCCGGGTGACATACACACGACGGTATGAATCTCAGCCCGGAGCGGAACCCTCCGAGTTGCCGCCGCCGGGCGGGCGATCAGCCCGCTGCCCCATGGCGTACGGCCCAGAGCGCGGCCTGTGTGCGGTCGGCGAGATCGAGCTTCATCAGGATGTTCGAGACATGCGTCTTGACGGTCTTCTCGGAGAGAACGAGCGCGCGTGCGATTTCGCGGTTGGAGCGGCCGTCCGCGATCAGGCCGAGCACTTCGCGCTCCCGTTCGGTGAGCGAGCCGCCTCTCCCCTGGCCCGAGTTGACCTCCTCCTGGGACAGCAGGACGCCCGCCACCTCGGGCTGGAGCAGGATGTGCCCGGCGTGCACGGAGCGGATGGCTCCGGCGAGGGCGTCCGGGTCCACGTCCTTGTAGACATAGCCGGCGGCGCCCGCGCGCAGGGCCGGGACGACCGTGCGCTGTTCGGTGAAGCTGGTGACGATCAGCACGCGCGCGGGGTTGGCGAGTTCACGGAGCTTGCGCAGCGCGTCGATGCCGTCCATGCCCGGCATCTTGACGTCCATGAGGACGACGTCGGGCTTCAGCTCCTCGGCGCGGGCGACCCCTTCGGCGCCGTCGGACGCCTCGCCCACGACCTCGATGTCGTCCTGCACTTCAAGAAAGGTGCGCAGGCCCCGGCGGACCACTTGGTGGTCGTCGACGAGCAGCACCTTGATTGTCTCAGCCACCAGGGACCTCCATCTCGATCGTGGTGCCCTTCCCGGGCGCCGATTCCACGCTGAGGGTGCCGCCGACGCCGCTGGACCGGTCGCGCATGGAGACCAGGCCCAGGTGGCGTCCCGCGGCGCGGGTCGCCGTGGGTTCGAAGCCGCTGCCGTCGTCACTGACGCGCAGGACGGTGCCGGGGCCGCGCTTCTCCAGGGTGACGTCGACGCGGCCGGCTCCAGAATGCCGCAGTGCGTTGTGCAGGGCCTCCTGGGCGACGCGCAGCACGGCCTCCTCCTGGGCGGCGGGCAGCGCCCGCACCCCGTGGCTCGCGAAGGTCACGCGCGCTGAGTGGGCGCGGTCGAGGACCTGTATCTGGGTGCGCAGGGTGGCGACCAGGCCGTCCTCGTCGAGGGCGGCGGGGCGCAGCTCGATGACGGCGGCGCGCAGCTCCTCGGTGGCCTCCGCGGCGAGCATGGCCACCTGGTGCAGCTCGCCCTTGGCGCGTGCGGGGTCGCGGTCCACGAGGGCGACGGCTGCCTGCGCGGTCAGGCGCAGGGAGAAGAGCTTCTGGCTGACGGCGTCGTGGAGCTCGTGGGCGAGCCGGGAGCGCTCCTCGGCGATGGTGAGCTCGCGGCTGCGCTCGTAGAGACGGGCGTTGGTCAGGGCGATCGCCGCGTGCTGGGCGAGGATCGTGAGGAGTTCCTGGTCGTCCTCGGTGAAGCCGCACCCTCCGTCCGGTGCCGAGCAGTCCTTCTCGTTCTCTTTCGTCCTGTTCTTGTTCGCCAGGAACAGGGCGCCGATGACCTCGTCGCCGTCGCGGATGGGCAGGCCCAGGAAGTCGGACATGTCGGGGTGGGCGGTGGGCCAGCCCTCGAAGCGGGGGTCCTTGCGCACGTCCGCGAGGCGCTCGGGGCGGGCCTCGTGCAGCATCGCGGCGAGGATGCCGTGCTGGCGCGGAAGCGGGCCGATGGCCTTCCACTGGGCGTCGCTGACGCCGTCGACCACGAACTGGGCGAAGCCTCCGTGGTCGTCGGGCACACCGAGCGCCGCGTACTGCGCGTCGAGCAGCTCACGGGCCGAGGCGACGATCGTCTTGAGGACGTCGCGCACCTCGAGGTGCCTGCTCATGGCCAGCAGCGCGGTGCTCACCGCGTACAGACCGGACCGGGGGCCTTGGCTCATGTCCCCAACGTACCGGCGGGGTGTGACAGCGCGTATCCGACCTGTGGTGGCGGTCGCCTGGGCCGGTGGGCCTAGGGCGAAGGGCCCCGGGTCATTGGGGCCCGCGCACGAGGCGGCGGGGGCGGCCCGGTTCCTACGTTGAAGGCACCCGCCGGGAGCGGCGGTGCTGGGACGAGGGGACGGACGTCATGCCGGTAGCGATCATCACGGGTGCTTCGAAAGGGCTGGGTCGGGCGCTCGCCGCGGCCCTGGCGGAGCGCGGCTGGGATCTGGTGCTCGACGCCAGGACCGCGGGAGTGCTGAAGGAGACGGCGGAGGCGCTGTCCGCGTACGGGACCCGGGTGGAGGCGCTGCCCGGGGATGTCGGGGACGCGGGGCACCGTGCCGGGCTGGTGGCGGCGGCCCGTGGGTTCGGCGGCGTGGACCTGCTGGTGCACAACGCGAGCGCGCTGGGCGCCGAGCCGCTGGTGCGTCTGGAGGACCTGACCCTGGACGGGCTGCGCCACGCCCTGGAGGTCAACGTGGTCGCGGCGCTGGGCCTGGTCCAGGAGGCGCTGCCGCTGCTGCGGGCCGCGGAGGCCGGTGCGGTCGTCGCCGTCAGTTCGGACGCGGCCGCGGAGGCGTACGAGACGTGGGGCGGGTACGGGGCGTCCAAGGCCGCTCTGGACCATCTGGCGGCCGTGCTCGGCGTGGAGGAGCCAGGGCTGCGGGTGTGGGCCGTGGACCCGGGGGACATGGGCACGGACCTGTACGCGGCGGCCGTACCGGAGGACGACGACCCGCGGCCGACGCCGGACAGCGTGGTTCCGGCCTTTCTGCGGCTGCTGGACGAACGCCCTGCCAGCGGCCGCTACGGCGCTCCGGCGCTGCTGGAGGTGCGATGACGACGACCGTGCGGGTTCCGGAGGAGCGGTCGGCGCGGGTGCCGGCCGAGCAGCGCGGGCCCGGGCGGGACCGGGACTCCGTGCGGCTGCTCGTGTCGTGCGGTACCGAGGTGTCGCACCACGCGTTCGTGGAGCTGCCGCGGCGGCTGCGGGCGGGGGATCTGCTGATCGTCAACACCTCCCCCACGCTGGCGGCCGCCGTGGACGGGCGGATCGGGCACGCGCGCGTGGTGGTGCATTTCTCCACGCGGGGAGATGACGGACGGTGGGCCGTCGAACTGCGGGATCCCGATGGGAGGGGCACCACACGTGCGCGCGCGGGCGGACCCGCGGGGACGGAGGTGCGCCTTGCCGGGGACGTACGCCTCGTACTGGAGGAGCCGCTGACGCCGTACGGTTCGCGGCTGTGGTGGGGGCGGGTGTCGGATCCGGACGTGCTCGGGCTGCTGCGGCGCCACGGGCGCCCCATTCGCTACTCCTATACACAGAGGGACCAGCCGCTGTCCGTCTACCAGACGGTGTTCGCGCTGCCGTCGGCCGACGGCGGCGCGAGTGCGGAGATGCCGAGCGCGGCGCGGCCCTTCACCGCGCGCCTGGTGGCGGAGCTGGTGAGCCGGGGCGTGCAGTTCGCGCCGATCACGCTGCACACCGGTGTCGCGTCGGCGGAGGCCCACGAGCCGCCGTATCCGGAGCGGTACGAGGTGCCGGAGGCGTCGGCCCGGCTGATCAACGCCGCGAGGGCGGGAGAGGGGCGGATCCTCGCAGTCGGTACGACGGCCGTACGCGCAGTGGAGTCGGCTGTCGACGCCGGCGGGGCGGTCCGGGCCCGGAAGGGCTGGACGGACCTCGTGGTGACCCCGGAGCGGGGCGTGCGGGTGGTGGACGGGCTGCTGACCGGGCTGCACGAGCCGGAGGCCTCGCATCTGCTGATGCTGGAGGCGATCGCGGGACGGGCGGCGGTCGAGCGCAGCTACGGCGAGGCGCTGAGCGGGCTCTACCTCTGGCACGAGTTCGGGGACGTGCACCTGATCCTCCCGGAGGAGGGGCCTCACGCTGAGCGTTGCTCCAGCAACTGCCGGTGACAATTCCATAGGGCCGGTGTGAGCCCGCACATAGGGCGCACATCACTTACGAAGGCGCATAGGAGATCAAGGCGGGCATAGTGAGCGGGGCAGACGTGACAGTCTGCCCCGATTTGCCCTTACTGGGCCTACTACCTTCCGTCGTACGTCACACCTTTGCCACGGTATTTTGCGGCCGCTAAGAATGGCCTCCGTCGCTCAGCACCGCGGGTTTCACCCCACGGCGCCAGATCCGGAAACACTCTGTCCCCCACCGGACCGGGAGCGACCTCCGCGCTATTCGAAGAGGTCCATCAGCCATGACCAAGAACACCCGCACTCCTGGCCATAGTCCGAAGCTGACCCAGGTCCGCAAGCTCTCGATCGCCGGCGTCGCCACGCTCGGTGCCGCGACCCTCGCGTTCTCGCTGGCGCCGAGCCACACGCAGACCACCACGAACGACGCCGCCGTCTCCGCGGCCCCCGTCGTCTTCAGCCAGCAGCCGATCAAGAACGTGCAGGCCCGCCTCACCGACCAGCTGGCCGGCGCGAGCCTGAAGACCCAGGCCATCGAGGCGAAGAAGAAGGCGGCCGACGACGCCGCCAAGAAGGCCGCCGACGCGGCCGCCGCCAAGAAGGCCGCCGAGAACGTGCGCAAGGTGCAGGCCGCGAGCCGCTCCGTGCAGCGCCCCGCGATCGAGACGGTCGCCATGAAGACGGTGGCCCTGAAGACGGTGGCCCTGAAGACGGTGGCCCTGAAGACGGCCGCCACGAAGACGTACGCCAACAACCTCGACGGCTGGATCCGCCAGTCGCTCGACATCATGAAGCGCAGGGGCATCCCGGGTTCGTACAACGGGCTGCACCGCAACATCATGCGCGAGTCCTCGGGCAACCCGATGGCCATCAACGGCTGGGACATCAACGCCATCAACGGGATCCCCTCGAAGGGCCTGCTGCAGGTCATCCAGCCGACCTTCAACGCGTACCACGTCCCCGGCACCTCGTGGAACATCTACGACCCGGTCGCCAACATCACGGCCGCCGCCAACTACGCGGCCGACAAGTACGGCTCGATGGACAACGTCAACAGCGCGTACTGAGGCCGGCGCGGACCTCTGACACGTACGCCGAAGGGCGGCACCCCGGTGTTGGGGTGCCGCCCTTCGGCGTACGTACGCGCGGGACTACTTGCGCATGACCTCGGGCTCGTGGCGGCGCAGGAAGCGCGCCACGAAGAAGCCGCAGACGGCGGCGAGGACGAGCAGCGCGACGATGTCCATGCCGTAGGCGGACGCCGTGTGGTTCCACAGCGGGTCCGTGCTGGACGGGTCGTCCGTGTTCGGACTGATGTTGTTGAAGTCCAGCGTGGCGCCGGCGGCGGCGACCGCCCAGCGCGAGGGCATCAGGTACGAGAACTCGTTGACGCCGATCTTGCCGTTCAGGATGAACAGGCAGCCGGTGAACACGACCTGGATGATCGCGAACATGACCAGCAGCGGCATGGTCTTCTCGGCCGTCTTCACCAGCGAGGAGATGACCAGGCCGAACATCATCGAGGCGAAGCCCAGCGCCATGATCGGGATGGAGAGTTCCAGCAGCACCGAATGGCCGAAGACCACGCCCTCGGTGGGCTTGGTGCGGCTGGTGAAACCGATCGCGCCGACCATGGCACCCTGCAGCACGGTGACCACGCCGAGCACGACCACCTTGGACATCAGGTACGCCGAGCGGGACAGGCCGGTGGCGCGCTCACGCTCGTAGATCACCCGTTCCTTGATCAGCTCACGGACGGAGTTCGCCGCGCCCGCGAAACAGGCGCCGACCGCGAGGATCAGCAGCACCGTGGTGGCCGTGCCGTTCGGTACGTGCACGCCGGTCTTCGGGTTCACCTGCGGGTTCACCAGCAGGGTCTTGTTCGGGTCGATGAGCAGGCTCACCGCGCCGAGCACGGCCGGCAGGATCACCGTCAGCGCCAGGAAGCCCTTGTCGGACACGATCACCGACACATAGCGCCGTACCAGCGTGCTGAGCTGGGAGAACCAGCCCTGCGGCTTCGGCGGCTTCATCGCCTGCGGCGGCGTCACATTGGCCGACTGCGGGGCGACGGCGTCGATGTCCGCGGCATACATCTGGTAGTGCTGCGAGCCCTTCCAGCGGCCCGCCCAGTCGTAGTCGCGGTAGTTCTCGAAGGCGGAGAAGACATCGGCCCAGGTCTCGTAGCCGAAGAAGTTGAGGGCCTCCTCCGGCGGACCGAAGTACGCGACCGAACCGCCCGGTGCCATCACCAGCAGCTTGTCGCAGATCGCCAGCTCGGCCACGGAGTGCGTGACGACGAGGACGGTACGGCCGTCGTCGGCCAGGCCGCGCAGCAGCTGCATGACGTCCCGGTCCATGCCCGGGTCGAGACCTGAGGTCGGCTCGTCCAGGAAGATCAGCGACGGCTTGGTCAGCAGCTCCAGTGCCACCGAGACGCGCTTGCGCTGGCCGCCGGAGAGGGAGGTGACCTTCTTCTCCTTGTGGATGTCCAGCTTCAGCTCGCGCAGCACCTCGTCTATGCGGGCCTCACGCTCGGCCGCCGTGGTGTCGGCGGGGAAGCGCAGCTTGGCCGCGTACTTGAGGGCCTTCTTGACGGTGAGTTCCTTGTGCAGGATGTCGTCCTGCGGGACCAGACCGATGCGCTGACGCAGCTCGGCGAACTGCTTGTACAGGTTCCGGTTGTCGTAGAGGACGTCACCCTGGTTGGCGGGGCGGTAGCCCGTGAGCGCCTTCAGGAGCGTCGACTTGCCGGAGCCCGAGGGGCCGATGACCGCGATGAGCGACTTCTCGGGGACGCCGAAGGAGACGTCCTTGAGGATCTGCTTGCCGCCGTCGACCGTCACCGTCAGATGGCGGGCCGAGAAGGAGACCTCACCGGTGTCGACGAACTCCTCGAGCCGGTCGCCGACCAGGCGGAACGTCGAGTGGCCGACGCCGACGATGTCGTTCGGGCCGAGCAGCGCCGAGCCGCCCTTGGCGATCGGCTGGCCGTTGACGTAGGTGCCGTTGTGCGAGCCGAGGTCGCGGATCTCGAAGCGGCCGTCGGGCGTCGCGTGGAACTCGGCGTGGTGGCGCGAGACCTGGAGGTCGGAGACGACCAGCTCGTTCTCCAGCGCACGACCGATGCGCATCACCCGGCCGAGGTCGAGCTGGTGGAAGGTGGTCGGGCTGCGGTCGCCGTAGACCGGCGGCGCCCCCGCGCCACCACCGGGTCCCTGCTGCTGCGGCACTCGCGCCGCGGGCTGCTGCGGCTGCTGGTGACTGTGTTCCGGCGTCTGCTGCTGCGGTGCCTGTTGTGCCCAGCCGGGGCTCGCGCCCTGCGCGGCGTAGGGCTGCTGCTGAGGCTGCGCGACGGCGGCCGCGGCGCCGGAGAGGTTCAGGCGCGGGCCGTCGGTCGCGTTGCCGAGGTGCACGGCCGAACCGGGGCCGATCTCCATCCGATGGATCCGCTGCCCCTGCACAAAGGTGCCGTTGGTGCTGCCGTGGTCCTCGATGACCCAACTCCGGCCGTCCCAGCTCATCGTGGCGTGACGCCAGGAGACCCTGGCGTCGTCGAGCACGACGTCCCCCTGCGGATCACGTCCGAGGGTGTATGGCCTGGACGCATCGAGCGTCCAGGTCCGTCCATTCAATTCCAGTACGAGTTCCGGCACTCCATGCCCCACTGAGTTGTCCCCCGAAGTTCCCCCATCACAGGGAGTCTAGGGATGTCGAACATCGGGGGGAACTATTTCAGGAGCAGCCCCCTGACCGAAAGTCGGGCCATGTGAAGAGCGCGTACGGGCGGGTTGCCCGTTTCTGTTGACGGGGTTGAAACCGGCCCGGAGAGTGGTAATCCCACGCGAGGGGGACATCCGCGGTGATGCCGCCGCGGCGCGGATCGGGGGGTCTGACGATGAGCAACGACACCGCGGGACACGGCAGGCGACTGCCGTGGGGGGATGTGCTGTTGTCCGCGATCGCCTCGGTGAGCTGGGCGTTGATCGCGATGGCGGGCACGGCCGCGCTCGGTCTGCATCTGGTCGGCGCGGACGCAGCGGGCTCGCTCGGGCCGATGACCGCGGCGGTGGTGGCCCTTGGGGCCAATGGTGCGGTCAAACCGTCCGGCGATGTGTCGGCCTTCGGTCTGAAGGGGGCGGAGGCGCACACGGCCATACAGATCACGCCACTGGGCGTGGGACTGGTGGGCGCGCTCCTGCTCTCCTTCTTCTTCCTGCGCTCCCTGCGCGGGGCGGGAGTTGTGATCGCGCCGTCCGAACTCCTCGCGCGCGCGGGCGCGGTGGTCGTGCTGTTCGTGGCGACGCTGGGCGGGCTCGCCTGGGCCGGGCACGACATCATCACGATCGACGGGAGCAAGCTCGGCCTCGACCGGGTGACGGGCGGCGGCGGCCTCGGGAACATCACCGACAAGCTCCCCGGCGGGCTCGGGGACCTCGGCGGACTGCTGCCCGGCAAGATCGGCGACCTGGTGCACGCGCAGGCGGCCGTGGGCTTCACCGTCGACACGGTGCCCACGCTGCTGGGCGGCGCGGCCTGGGCGGCCGGAATCCTGGTGATCGCCCTGCTCGCCTCCCGGCGCACCCCGCTGCCGCGCGGCTGGGAGGGCGTGCACCGGATGGTGCGCCCGGCCGTGTCCGCGCTGGTCACGGTGTTCCTGGTGGCGGTCCTCTCGGGCCTCGCGGCGGCGGCGTACGCGGCGATCGGTGATCCCCATCCCAAGCTGATCGCGGGCGCCGCGCTGCTCGGCGCGCCCAACGGGGTGTGGCTCGGCATCCCGATCGGCCTCTTCGTGCCCTGGGACGGCAAGGCCACCGGCGAACTCGCCAAGCTGCTCCCCCACCCACTGGACCGGTTGCTGAGCGTCGACTCCGATCAGCCCGTCACCCTGGGCCGGCTCGCCGAACTCGACGGACGGGTGTGGCTGTTGGGGGTCGCGACCGCGGTCATGATGCTGTTCGCGGGCGTCCTCGCCGCCTCGCGTACGCCTTTTGTACGGGGGCAGGGTGCGGCTTCGGTGGGAACACCGGCTGCTCCCGATGTACGAGGAGGGGGCGCCCTCGGTTTCGCCGGGCGCTGCGCTCTTCGGCTCGGCATCGTGACGGCGCTGGCGCTGCCGCTGCTGGCGTGGCTGACGGACGTGTCCGTGGACGCCTCGCTGTCGGTGTTCGGCATCGACGCGTTCGGTGCCGGAATCCGGTTGCACGGGCATCTGGGCGTGGCGCTGCTGCTCGGCGCCGCCTGGGGTGCGGCCACGGGGGCGGCGGGGGCGCTGCTGGCGTACGCGAGCGGGGCCGCGGGGCGGCGGGCGGCGCCGCTGGCACTGGGTGACGCGGGTCCCCCGGTCACCGCGCCCGCCCCTGACCTCCCCGGGCAGAGCGGACCGTACGCTCCGAGCGCGCCGTACCGGCCGGCGAACCCCGACACCAATCCCTATCTGCGGCTGCCCGACGCACTGCGGGAACCCGCCGACGGTCGGCCGTCGGAGCGGCCGCGCTCGCCCGACGACGTGTACGGCGCGCCGACGGTCGTCCGGCCGATGGCGCCGCCACCCGGACCGCAGAAGCGGCGGCCACGGGGGCACAATGTGCCGCCTCCGCCGCAGCCGCCGCCCGGCCAGGGACCTACCGCGCCGCCGGGGCCGGGGCGGCAGAGCTGATCGCCGTTGCCGGGCAACGCGCTCGACACCGCTGCGACACCCAGTGTTCCCCGTCCGCTGGACGGACCTCAGGGGCGGAAGGCACTGGGTGCCGGATACGGTGGAGTCACCATGAGCGCTTCGCAGACCCCCGAGGTCCCCACTCTCCTCGTCAAGATCTTCGGCAAGGACCGGCCGGGTATCACGGCCGGACTCTTCGACACCCTCGCCGCCTACTCCGTCGAGGTGGTCGACATCGAGCAGGTCGTCACCCGTGGCCGGATCGTGCTCTGCGCGCTCGTGACCGAGCCGCCGGCCGGCCTGGAGGGCGATCTGCGGGCCACCGTCCACAGCTGGGCGGAGTCGATGAAGATGCAGGCGGAGATCATCTCCGGCCTCGGCGACAACCGGCCGCGCGGCCTCGGGCGGTCCCTCGTCACCGTGCTCGGGCATCCGCTCACCGCCGAGTCGACGGCCGCGATCGCCGCCCGGATCACCAAGACCGGCGGCAACATCGACCGTATCTTCCGGCTCGCCAAGTACCCGGTGACGGCGGTCGAGTTCGCCGTGTCCGGTACGGGGACCGAGGCGCTGCGCACCGCGCTGGTGACCGAGGCCGCGGCGCTCGGAGTGGACATCGCGGTGGTGGCGGCGGGGCTGCACCGCAGGGCACAGCGTCTGGTCGTCATGGATGTGGACTCGACGCTCATCCAGGACGAGGTGATCGAGCTCTTCGCAGCGCACGCCGGGTGCGAGGAGCAGGTCGCCGAGGTGACGGCGGCGGCGATGCGCGGGGAGCTGGACTTCGAGCAGTCGCTGCACGCGCGTGTGGCGCTGCTCAAGGGGCTGGACGAGTCGGTGGTGACCAAGGTGCGCGAGGAGGTGCGGCTGACACCGGGCGCGCGCACGCTGATCCGTACGCTGAAGCGGCTCGGTTTCCAAGTCGGTGTCGTCTCGGGCGGATTCACGCAGGTCACGGACGATCTGAAGGAGCGGCTCGGGCTCGACTTCGCGCAGGCCAACACGCTGGAGATCGTCGACGGGAAGCTCACGGGCAGGGTCACCGGGGAGATCGTGGACCGTGCGGGCAAGGCACGGCTGCTGCGCCGGTTCGCCGCCGAGGCGGGGGTGCCGCTCGCCCAGACCGTGGCGATCGGCGACGGGGCCAATGACCTCGACATGCTCAACGCGGCCGGTCTCGGCGTCGCCTTCAACGCCAAGCCCGTCGTCCGCCAGGCCGCGCACACCGCGGTGAATTTCCCCTTCCTGGACACCGTGCTGTATCTGCTGGGTGTCACCCGCGAAGAGGTCGAGGCGGCGGACATGCACCTCGGCGACCACTGAGGCCCGGACATACGTCGGCGAGGGCCCGGCACACGTGCTGGTGCCGGACCCTCGTCCCAGTCGGGTGGGTTACTCGGTCGGCGCCCAGTAGTCGGTCAGCGTGCACACTCCGGGCTCCAGGGATTTCCAGGAGCCCTCGACGGAGAGCACGGCGAAGGCGCCCGTGTGGAAGCCGTGGGCGGCCATCCGGGCGCGGGTGTCGCCCTCGGCCTGTCCGGCCAGAACGTCGGCGAGGCCCTGGATGCCGGGGTTGTGGCCGATCAGGACCACGTTGTGCGCGTCGTCCGGGGTCTCGTTGAGTACGGCGATCAGCTCGCCGGGCGAGGCCTCGTAGAGCCGCTCCTCATAGACGGTTTTCGGCCGGTGCGGGAGCTCGTGGACGGCGATCTTCCAGGTTTCCCGGGTGCGGGTCGCCGTGGAGCAGAGGGCCATATCGAGAGGGATCCCGGTATCGGCCAGCTTGCGTCCGGCGAGGGCGGCGTCCTTACGGCCCCGGTCAGCGAGCGGCCGCTCGTGGTCGGACACCTGTGGCCAGTCGGCTTTCGCATGCCGGAAGAGGACAATCCTGCGGGGTTCTGCGACGCTCATGGGTCCCAGCTTCGCATGAAACACGCCATGCGGCGCTGAGAGTTGACCTGCTCCCCAGGGAGGCTCAGGGGGTCTGGTGCAGCACAGTCTGCTGGACGCGCTCGAAGAGGTGGGTGATCGCGGGGTCGCCGCCTGCGGCGTGCGCGTCCGCCGGGTTCAGTATCAGGAGCAGCAGGGCCACGAAGGCGAGGGCGGGCAGGGCGAGGGCCCACCAGGGCAGCCGGATGTCCACGCCGCCCGGGGTCGCCGGGTGGGGCCGGGTGTGCGTACGGGCCGACATGCCGCCTCCGTGGGGCTTCGAGTGCTCCGTGGTCCGCGTCCTCGCGGCCACAACTCGAAGGTACGGATTCCTGGGCCGTCAACCCATCCGGTGATCCACCCACTTGACCCTGACACTCACCCCCTAGGGGACAGGGGGGCTAGCCCCACCATCGGCGTCCCAGGGGGCACGCGGTGGCGGTCAGGGTGAGGCGATCGACGCGATGATGCCGATGATCACGGTGATGGCCAGCATCGCGCCGAGCACGAGCAGCAGCTTCTTCTGGCCGTTCTGGGGGTTCGGGTCGAGCGCCATAAGGCCAGTCTCGCACCCTTCGTCCCCACCTCCGCGCTCAGGGGGTCTCAGGTGCGGCGGCCGGGCGCGGCCTCGTCCTCCACCGTGCGGTCCCGGCCGGCCAGGACGCCCACCGCGATCTGCGGGATCATCAGGGCGGCCATGAGCGCGATCGGCAGCCCCCAGCCGCCGCTGTGCTGGTAGAGCACGCCCACGAGGAGGGGGCCGGGGATCGAGATCAGATACCCGGTGCTCTGCGCGAACGCCGACAGCTGGGCGACGCCCGCACCGGTCCTGGCCCGCATGCCGACCATGGTGAGGGCCAGCGGGAAGGCGCAGTTGGAGACACCGAGCAGGAGGGCCCAGGCCCAGGCTCCGCCCGCCGGGGCGAGGTAGAGGCCCGCGTATCCCGCGAGGCCGCAGACACCGAGCGCGACCACGATCGGCCCCTGGTGGGGCATACGGGTGGCGAGGCGCGGGATGACGAAGGCCAGGGGCACGCCCATCACCATCGTGACGGCGAGGAGCAGCCCCGCGGTGCCCGCGGAGACACCCGCGTCGCGGAAGATCTGCGCCATCCAGCCCATCGTGATGTACGCGGCGGTGGCCTGGAGTCCGAAGAAGACGGCGAGCGCCCAGGCGGTCCGGCTGCGGGTGACGCGCAATGCGCCTGGTTCCCGCGAGGCGGGGTGTGCCGCCCGCACCGGCTCGCCGTCGCGGGAATCGGCGCCCCGCGCGCGTACCAGCGCGATCCACGGCAGTACGGCGGCCGCCGCCAGGCCCGCCCACACCGCGAGGCCCGACTGCCAGCCGCCGCCCAGGGCGTCGGTCACGGGCACGGTCACCGCCGCCGCGGCCGAGGTGCCCAGGGCGAGCGCCATCGAGTAGAGGCCGGTCATGGAGCCGACCCGGTCCGGGAACCAGCGTTTGACGATCACCGGCATCAGGACGTTGCTGACGGCGATACCCATCAGTGCGAGGGCACTGGCGGCCAGGAAGCCGACCGCGCTCCCGGTGTACGGCCGGATCGCGAGCCCCGCCGTGATGGCGACCATTCCGGCGCAGACGACCGCGCCGGGTCCGAAGCGGCGGGCGAGGCGCGGCGCCATGACGCCGAAGACGGCGAAGCAGAGCGGGGGTACGGAGGTGAGCAGTCCGGCGACACTGCCGCTCATGCCGAGCCCGTCGCGCACGTCTTCCAGGAGTGCTCCGAAGCTGGTGATGGCGGGGCGCAGGTTGAGGGCCGCGAGGACGATGCCGACCGTCACCAGCCGTGTCATCCACACGCGCGTGGGCTGCGATCGGGGCTCCGTGCCCTCGGCGGAACTGCGTATGGGTGTGGACGTCGTCGTCCGGGTCTCCTCGCTCACCATGAAGCCCATCATAGAATCATGGGATGATTGGCTGTCCAATCCCGTTGCGTTAATCTCCGGATTCTCCGGCCCCGCGCGAACGATCACACCGGGCCCGTACGAAGGACCTCCATGCCGCTGAGCCAGCCCCGCCGTTCGGCGCTGTCCGAGCAGGTCATCGCCGAGCTGCGGAACCAGATCACCTCGGGCGAGTGGCCGGTCGGCTCCCGCATCCCCACCGAGCCGGAGCTGGTCGACCAGCTGGGCGTCGCTCGCAACACGGTCCGCGAGGCCGTCCGCGCGCTGGCCCACAACGGTCTGCTCGACATCCGCCAGGGCTCGGGCACCTATGTCGTGGCGACCAGCGAACTCGCGGGCGTCATGCACCGGCGCTTCGCCGACGCCGATCCGCGGCACATCGCAGAGCTGCGCGCCACGCTGGAGTCGAGCGCGGCGAAGCTGGCCGCCGAGCGGCGCACCGAGCGCGATCTGAAGCAGCTCGACGCGCTGCTCGTACGGCGGGAGGAGGCCTGGGAGTCGGGTGACGCGGAGGCCTTCGTGGCCGCCGACGCGACCTTCCACCTGGCGGTGGTGGCCGCGTCCCACAACGACGTCATGACGGCGATGTACGCGGACCTGGGCGAGGTGCTGCGCGACTGGCTGCGCGAGGACGTCGGCGGGAAGCTGACGCCTGAGACGTACATGGACCACGCACGGCTCGTCGACGCGATCCGCGCGGGGGACACGGAGACGGCAGGCGCGGAAGCCGGGGGCTATCCGTTCCAGTGCCGTCCGGGACGGCTCAGGCCCTCGGCCTTTGACC
This sequence comes from Streptomyces sp. NPDC007095, assembly GCF_040634475.1. NCBI lineage: Bacteria > Bacillati > Actinomycetota > Actinomycetes > Kitasatosporales > Streptomycetaceae > Streptomyces > Streptomyces sp. NPDC007095. The sequence goes on along the minus strand of NZ_JBEYFS010000020.1, from coordinate 55,141 downwards.
GCTGACGAACACGGTCACTTCTGGTGGCTGACCCACGCCGACCGGACCTCCTCCCAGCACCGGCCGGCCAGCCGGACCGTCATCGCGGGGCCCGCGTCGACCGGGTCGGTGTCGGTGTCGATGTCCCACCAGCGGTCGCACTCGATGTGCAGGGCGACCCGGTCGGTCTCCGGGTAGGGGTTGTGGCAGTAGGCGGTCACGTGCGAACCCTGGACCGTGGTGCGGCACTCAGCGCCGAAAGGCTGGGGGACGGGGAGGTTTCCGTGCACTACGCGCGTGTGGGGCACGGCGTCGTACGGCAGAACCATCATGAGGGCGACAGCGGCGAACACCGGGGCAAAACGGCGGGACAGGCGCACAAGGGGACCTCCTCGGCCGTACGGCTGCGGGGCGGTGCGTAGTTCCAGCGTGCGCGGTGCGATGCCCTGGACGCCCGGCCGACTAGGCCGAACGGGCGACGCCCCGCTCCCCGCGCTGCGGGAGAGGGGGCGTCGGCCGGATGGGGGAAATCAGGCGCCGATGGCGTGCAGTCCGCCGTCCACGTGGATGATCTCGCCGGTGGTCTTCGGGAACCAGTCGCTCAGCAGCGCGACGATGCCCTTGCCGGCCGGCTCCGGGTCCTTGAGGTCCCACTCCAGCGGGGAGCGGCTGTCCCAGACGGCGGCCAGGTCGCTGAAGCCCGGGATGGACTTGGCGGCCATGGAGCCGAGCGGGCCCGCGGAGATCAGGTTGCAGCGGATGTTCTGCTTGCCCAGGTCACGGGCGAGGTAGCGGCTGGTGGCTTCCAGGGCGGCCTTGGCCGGGCCCATCCAGTCGTACTGCGGCCACGCGTACTGCGCGTCGAAGGTGAGACCGACGACCGAGCCGCCGTTCTGCATCAGCGGCAGGCAGGCCGTGGTCAGCGACTTCAGGGAGAACGCCGAGACGTGCATGGCCGTGGCGACCGACTCGAACGGCGTGTTGAGGAAGTTGCCGCCGAGCGCGTCCTGCGGCGCGAAGCCGATGGAGTGCACGACGCCGTCCAGGCCGCCCAGTTCCTCGCCGACGATGTCGGCGAGACGGCCGAGGTGCTCGTCGTTCGTCACGTCGAGCTCGATGACCTTGGTGGGCTTCGGCAGCTTCTTGGCGATGCGCTCGGTCAGTGTGGGCCGCGGGAACGCGGTCAGGATGATCTCCGCGCCCTGCTCCTGGGCCAGCTTTGCGGCGTGGAAGGCGATGGAGGACTCCATCAGCACACCGCTGATCAGGACGCGCTTGCCCTCGAGAATTCCGCTCATGGTGATCAGTGACCCATTCCCAGTCCGCCGTCAACCGGAATGACGGCTCCAGTGATGTACGAGGCGTCGTCCGAGGCGAGGAACCGCACCGTCGCGGCGATCTCCTCGGGCTGCGCGTACCGGCCGAGCGGCACCTGGGCGACGATGCCCGCACGCTGCTCGTCGGTGAGCGCCTTGGTCATGTCGGTGTCGACGAAACCGGGCGCGACGACGTTGAAGGTGATGTTGCGCGAGCCGAGTTCACGGGCGAGCGAACGCGCGAAGCCGACCAGGGCGGCCTTGGAGGCGGCGTAGTTCGACTGCCCCGCGGAGCCGAGCAGCCCCACGACCGACGAAATGAGGACGACCCGTCCCTTCTTGGCACGGAGCATCCCACGGTTGGCACGCTTGACGACCCGGAAGGCGCCGGTCAGGTTGGTGTCGAGGACGGAGGTGAAGTCCTCCTCGGACATCCGCATCAGAAGCTGGTCCTTGGTGACGCCCGCGTTGGCGACCAGGATCTCGACGGGGCCGTGCTCGGCCTCGATCTCCTTGTAGGCCTGCTCCACCTGCTCGGTGTCGGTGATGTCGCACTTGACGGCGAGGCAGCCCAATGCGGTGAGGGCAGCCGGCGGCTCACCCGAGCGGTATGTGATCGCGACCTTGTCGCCGGCATCGGCGAACGCGCGGGCGATGGCGAGGCCGATGCCCCGGTTGCCTCCGGTGACGAGAACCGAGCGGCTCAACGGATCACCCTTTCGATAGCTGTCTGAAACCCCTGCAAGACAGGCGCCTTCCTTGGAAACCTATCGGTCCCCTACGCCTCCCGGAGAATCGGGCACCGACAGTGGCGCGGGGGACTCACTGTCGGATCCCTACAGAAAGCCTCGATGCGCGAACGGAAAGATGTGGCCCCCGCACCCGCCCGCGCGACATGATCGGACCCGACAGGCCACGACAGCAGGGAGACCTCCGTGCCTCATTCCATCGACGAAGCCTTCACGGCATTGCCACTGCGGGCCCTGGCCGACGCCGCGCTCGCGCGGGCGCGCGCGCTGGGGGCCGAGCACGCGGACTTCCGGTTCGAGCGGGTACGCAGCGCGTCCTGGCGGCTGCGGGACGCCAAGCCGGCCGGATCGTCGGACACCACGGACCTGGGGTACGCGGTGCGGGTGGTGCACGGCGGGACCTGGGGGTTCGCGTCAGGTGTGGATCTGACGATGGACGCGGCCGCGAAGGTCGCGTCGCAGGCCGTGGCGATGGCGAAGCTCTCGGCCCAGGTGATCAGGGCGGCGGGTTCCGACGAACGCGTGGAACTGGCGGACGAGCCGGTGCACGCCGAGAAGACGTGGATCTCGTCGTACGACATCGACCCCTTCTCCGTGCCGGACGAGGAGAAGGCCGGACTGCTCGCGGACTGGAGCACTCGGCTGCTCGCGGCCGACGGCGTCAATCACGTCGACGCCTCGCTGCTGACCGTCCACGAGAACAAGTTCTACGCCGACACCGCCGGGACCGTGACCACCCAGCAGCGCGTGCGGCTCCACCCGCAGCTCACCGCCGTCGCCGTCGACGAGTCCAGCGGCGAGTTCGACTCCATGCGCACCATCGCGCCGCCGGTCGGACGCGGCTGGGAGTACCTGACGGGCACCGGCTGGGACTGGGAGTCCGAGCTCGCGCGGATCCCGGAGCTGCTCGCCGAGAAGATGCGGGCCCCGAGCGTCGAGGCGGGGCTGTACGACCTCGTCGTCGACCCCTCCAACCTGTGGCTGACGATCCACGAGTCCATCGGCCACGCCACCGAGCTGGACCGCGCGCTGGGCTACGAGGCGGCGTACGCCGGCACCTCCTTCGCCACCTTCGACCAGCTCGGCAAGCTGAGGTACGGCTCCGAGCGGATGAACGTCACCGGTGACCGCACCGCCGAGCACGGCCTCGCGACCATCGGGTACGACGACGAGGGCGTCGAGGGGCAGTCCTGGGACCTCGTGAAGAACGGCACCCTCGTCGGCTACCAGCTGGACCGGCGGATCGCGAAGCTCACCGGCTTCGACCGGTCCAACGGGTGCGCCTACGCCGACTCCCCCGGGCACGTGCCCGTACAGCGCATGGCCAACGTCTCGCTCCAGCCGGACCCCGCGGGGCACTCGACCGAGGACCTGATCGGGGGCGTGGACCGCGGCATCTACGTCGTCGGTGACCGGTCCTGGTCCATCGACATGCAGAGGTACAACTTCCAGTTCACCGGCCAGCGGTTCTTCAAGATCGAGAACGGCCGGATCACCGGGCAGCTGCGGGATGTCGCGTACCAGGCCACGACCACCGACTTCTGGGGTTCGATGGCCGCCGTGGGTGGTCCGGGGACGTACGTCCTGGGCGGTGCCTTCAACTGCGGCAAGGCCCAGCCGGGTCAGGTCGCGGCGGTCTCGCACGGCTGCCCGTCGGCTCTCTTCCAGGGGGTCAATATCCTCAACACGACTCAGGAGGCGGGTCGATGAGCGCCCACCGCGGCATCGGCTGGGGGTCCGGTGGCTATCCCCCGGAAAAGCACAGTCTCAACACGACTCAGGAGGCCGGTCGATGAGCGCCCACCGCGGCATCGGCTGGGGGTCCGGTGGCTATCCCCCGGAAAAGCACAGTCTCAACACGACTCAGGAGGCCGGTCGATGAGCGCCCGTACGAACAAGCCGCACGAGGTCGTCGAGCGCGCCCTCGAACTCTCCCGCACCGACGGCTGCGTCGTGATCGCCGACGAGCACTCGACCGCCAACCTGCGCTGGGCCGGCAACGCGCTGACCACGAACGGGGTCACGCGCGGGCGCACCCTGACCGTCATCGCGACCGTCGACGGCCGTGAGGGCACGGCCTCCGGGGTCGTCTCGCGCGCGGCCGTGACCGCGGACGAGCTGGAACCCCTGGTGCGGGCCGCGGAGGCGGCGGCACGCGGCGCGGGGCCCGCCGAGGACGCCCAGCCGCTGGTCACCGGCGTGCCGGAGTCTCCCGACTTCACCGACGCGCCCACCGAGACCTCCTCCGCCGTCTTCGCCGACTTCGCCCCGGCGCTCGGCGAGTCCTTCGCCCGCGCCCGTGCGGGCGGACGCGAGCTGTACGGCTTCGCCAACCACGAGCTCGTCTCCAGCTATCTCGGTACGTCGACGGGGCTGCGCCTGCGCCACGACCAGCCGAACGGGACACTGGAACTCAACGCCAAGTCGCCCGACCGGACGCGCTCGGCATGGGCGGGGCGGTCCACGCGGGACTTCAAGGACGTCGACCCGGCCGCCCTGGACGCCGAGCTGGCGACCCGGCTCGGATGGGCCGAACGGCGCGTCGACCTGCCCGCCGGCCGCTACGAGACGCTGCTGCCGCCGACCGCCGTCGCAGACCTGCTGATCTACCAGATGTGGTCGGCGGCGGCCCGGGACGCGGCCGAGGGCCGGACCGTCTTCAGCAAGCCCGGCGGCGGCACCCGTGTCGGCGAGAAGCTCACCGAGCTGCCGCTGACCCTGCGCAGCGACCCGAACGAGCCGGGGCTCGAGTCCGCGCCCTTCGTGCTCACGCACTCCTCGGGCGACGACGCCTCCGTGTTCGACAACGGGCTGCCCCTGTCGGCGACGGACTGGGTGCGCGAGGGCACGCTGAACCGTCTCTCCACCACCCGGCACAGCGCGGGCCTCACCGGGCTGCCCGTCGCCCCGATCATCGGCAACCTGATCCTCGACGGCGGCGAGGACCGCTCCCTGGAGGAGATGGTCGCCGCCACCGAGCGCGGTCTGCTGCTGACCTGCCTCTGGTACATCCGCGAGGTCGACCCGGCGACGCTGCTGCTCACGGGGCTGACCCGGGACGGCGTCTACCTCGTCGAGAACGGCCAGGTCGTCGGCGAGGTGAACAACTTCCGGTTCAACGAGTCGCCGGTGGACCTGCTGTCGCGGGCGACGGAGGCGGGGCGTACGGAAAAGACATTGCCGCGTGAATGGAGCGATTGGTTCACTCGTGCTGCGATGCCCGCGCTGAGGGTGCCCGACTTCAACATGAGCTCTGTCAGCCAGGGCGTATAACCTCGTACCTGATTCACGAGACCACTCAAGGAGATACGAGAACCGTGACGGACATCGTCGACGAACTGAAGTGGCGTGGGCTGATCGCCCTCTCCACTGACGAGGACGCATTGCGCAAGGCGTTCGCGGACGGTCCCGTCACGTTCTATTGCGGCTTCGACCCGACCGCGCCCAGTCTGCATCTCGGCAACCTCGTGCAGATCCTCACGATGCGCCGGATCCAGCAGGCGGGCAACCGCCCGCTGGGCCTGGTCGGCGGTGCCACCGGCCTGATCGGTGACCCGAAGCCGAACTCCGAGCGCACGCTGAACTCGCCCGAGGTCGTCGCCGAGTGGGTCGGGCGGCTGCGCGCGCAGATCGCACCGCTGCTGGACTTCGAGGGTCCGAACGCCGCGGTGATGGTCAACAACCTGGACTGGACCCAGGGCCTGTCGGCCATCGAGTTCCTGCGTGACGTGGGCAAGCACTTCCGGGTCAACAAGATGATCGCGAAGGAGGCCGTCTCCCGGCGGCTCAACTCCGACGCGGGCATCAGCTACACCGAGTTCAGCTACCAGATCCTGCAGGGCATGGACTTCCTGGAGCTGTACCGGAGGTACGGTTGCACGCTCCAGACCGGCGGCAGCGACCAGTGGGGCAACCTCACCTCGGGCACCGACCTGATCCACCGGGTCCAGCCGGAGGCCGTGGTGCACGCGCTCGGCACCCCGCTGATCACCAAGGCGGACGGCACCAAGTTCGGCAAGACGGAGTCCGGCACGGTCTGGCTGGATCCCGAGATGACCACGCCGTACGCGTTCTACCAGTTCTGGCTGAACGCGGACGACCGGGACGTCTCCAAGTTCCTGCGCATCTTCAGCTTCAGGTCCCACGAGGAGATCGAGGAGCTGGAGAAGCAGACCGAGGAGCGCCCCCAGGCCCGCGCCGCCCAGCGTGCGCTGGCCGAGGAGCTGACGACGCTGGTGCACGGCGCCGACCAGACGGCCGCGGTGATCGCCGCGTCCAAGGCTCTCTTCGGCCAGGGCGAGCTGACCGAGCTCGACGGGAGGACGCTGGCCGCGGCGCTCTCCGAGGTGCCGCACATCCAGGTCGCCGAGCTCGGCCCGGTGGTGGACCTCTTCGCGGAGGTCGGCCTGGTGGCCAGCAAGTCGGCCGCGCGCCGCACGGTCAAGGAGGGCGGTGCCTACGTGAACAACGTCAAGGTCACCACCGAGGACGCGGTCCCCGCCAAGGAGGACCTGCTGCACGGGCGCTGGCTGGTGCTGCGCCGGGGCAAGAAGAACCTGGCGGCGGTGGAGGTCACAGAGGCCTAGACACGAGTCGCTGAGGCCTGGACACGACGAGGGGGCGGTTTCCCGTACGGGAGACCGCCCCCTCGTCGTACCTCGTCATCGGGCTTCGCGCCTGTTCGTCAGGCTCTTTGCTTGTTGCCCCGCAGCGCCATGTAGGCCATGTCGCCGAGGAAGACGATGATGATCGCGGCCACGAGCTGGAAGGCGTGGCGGCTCCAGTCGATGCCCCGGGTCTCGGCGACGCCGACCGCCCGGGCGATGGCGTTGCCGACGATGGCTCCGAGGATGCCGAAGATGGTGGTCAGCCAGAGTGGGCTGTGCTGCTTGCCCGGAAGGATCGCCTTGGCCAGCAGCCCCAGCACGAAGCCCACGATGATCGCCCACAACCAGCCCATGTCTGCCTCCTAGTACGGCTCTACGTGAGCATTACGCCCAGTCTCGGCGTGTGCGCCATACGGCGCATGTCGGGCGCGGCCATACGCGGTACGGCGCATCATGTCCACCCAGGCCGGACCCGCCCCGGTCTCGAAGGCGGCGGAGCCGCGGCGTAACGTGGGACGTGTTCGGGCCTGCTTCCCAGACCGGGTTCGGACCGGGTACGGGCCGGGGAGAGTCCGACACAGGGCAGGTGGTGGAACGTGATGCGGAAGCAGAGCAAAAGCCAGGTCTTCCGGATCACCGGGGCCAGGCAGGGGCTCGACGAGGACGTCCGCGGCAGGCAGCGCCGCTATGTCATCTCGATGTCCGTCCGCACGGTCTCCGTGATCCTCGCCGCGACCCTCTGGAACGTGGAGCGGCACGTCGCGATCGTCGCACTGGTGCTCGGCATAGTCCTCCCCTACGTCGCCGTGGTGATCGCCAACGCCGGACGGGAGAACGCGCCGTCGCTGCCGTCGACGTTCGTCACTCTGCCGGGCCCCGCGATGATCGCGCCGCCACGCCCGGACGCCTCCGCGGAATTCGTCCCGGAGGACGTCGTGACCGACCCCGGGGTGCGTCCGGGAGGCGGACCGCACGAGCGGGCCGAGCCCGACTCGACCCTCACCTGACCACGGGGGATCCGCCGAAAACGGAATCCGATCGCGCACCAAGCTCAAGAAAAGCTCAGATCAATCATGTTGTTCCGGTGCCGGGCAGCGGGCTACCCGTGACATACTTCGTACGCGCTCCGCATCCCCCGTCGGAGCGACAGACCGACGCCGGGCAGCTCCCCCCGTGGCTGCTCGGCGTCGCCTTTTCGGGGCCGTTTAGGGTTGAGGCGTGACTTTCCCGCTCCCCGACATGTCCCCGGCCCCCAGCACTCCGCAGTGCTCCGCCAAGGGCTGCCGCACCGATGCCGTGTGGGTGCTCGCCTGGAACAACCCGAAGCTGCACACGCCCGAGCGGCGCAAGACGTGGCTCGCCTGCGAGGAGCATCGCGAGCACCTGTCCAAGTTCCTCGGTGTGCGGGGCTTCTTGAAGGACGTGGTGCGGCTGGAGGACTGGGAGGAGCCAGGGGCCTGAACTCGCGTCCCGGAAAGGCAGTCCGCCGGTTACGGACCGGTTGTGGCTGGTCGCGCGGTTCCCCGCGCCCCTGAAGGGGCGCCTACCTCGACGGGGTTACTAGTGCCGCAACAGGCAACGTTCGCCCCGTCGCGACGCCCGGCACGCACTCTCGCCGCACGGGCCGAAAGCCCAAGTACGTCCAGTACGAGGACTTCCCGCCGGCACGCCGAGAGCACGCACCGGACGCCGCTCCTTGACGGGCAAACGTTGCCTGCCGCGGCACTAGCCGCCGATCGACGACATCGGTCTGGCCGGCTGGAGGAACGACGGGTCGTCCAGGCCCGAGCCCGCCTTCTTGCCCCACATCGCGAGGCGCCAGACGCGGGCGATCTCCTCGTCGGGGGCGTCCGAGCGGAGGGCGGTGCGCAGGTCGGTCTCCTCGGTGGCGAACAGGCAGTTGCGTATCTGGCCGTCGGCCGTGAGGCGCGTACGGTCGCAGGCCGCACAGAACGGGCGGGTGACCGAGGCGATCACGCCGACGCGGTGCGGGCCGCCGTCCACGAGCCAGCGCTCGGCCGGGGCGGAACCCCGCTCGTCGACGCCCTCCTCGGTGAGCGCGAAGCGCGTACGCAGCGAGGCGAGGATGTCGCCCGCGGTGACCATGCCCTCGCGCTTCCAGCCGTGCTGGGCGTCCAGGGGCATCTGCTCGATGAAGCGCAGTTCGTAGTCGTGCTCCACCGCCCAGGCCAGGAGGTCGGGGGCCTCGTCGTCATTGAGGCCCGGCATCAGGACGCAGTTGACCTTGACGGGGGTCAGGCCGGCGTCGCGGGCGGCTTCGAGACCCGCGATGACGTCCTGGTGGCGGTCACGGCGGGTGAGGGCCTTGAAGACCTCGGGGCGCAGGGTGTCCAGCGAGACGTTCACCCGGTCCAGACCCGCGGCCTTCAGGGCGGCGGCGGTGCGCTTGAGGCCGATGCCATTGGTCGTCAGGGACGTCTGGGGGCGGGGTTCGAGAGCGGCGACCCGCTCCACGATGCCCACGATGCCGGGACGCAGCAGGGGCTCGCCGCCGGTGAAGCGGACCTCGGTGATGCCGAGGCGGGTGACCGCTATCCCGATGAGACGGACGATCTCGTCGTCCGTGAGCAGGTCCGGCTTGGCCAGCCACTGCAGGCCCTCCTCGGGCATGCAGTACGTACACCGGAGATTGCACCTGTCCGTCAGTGAGACGCGCAGGTCGGTGGCCACTCGGCCATAGGTGTCGATGAGCACGTGGGCCCCCTCCCTCGTTGCGGATCACTTCTCCTGACACGATCGAGCCTACGTGACACGGCTGACATCGACCCCGGCCGGATCCCACAAGACGCGGCGCGGCCGCGTCGTAGAGGTCTACGACGCGGCCGTCGGCGAGCGGGATCAGTGTGCTCCGGTGCCCGTCAGGGACCGTACCTCCAGCTCGGCGTACTTGCCGGCGTCCGGCTCCTCCTTGGACAGGAGCGTGCCGAGCCAGCCCAGCAGGAAGCCGACCGGGATCGAGATGAGGCCCGGGTTCTCCAGCGGGAACCAGTGGAAGTCGACGCCGGGGAACATCGAGGTGGGCTTGCCCGAGACCACCGGCGAGAACAGCACCAGGCCGACCGCCGTGACCAGACCGCCGTAGATCGACCACAGCGCGCCCTGGGTGGTGAACCGCTTCCAGAAGAGGCTGTAGAGGATCGTCGGCAGGTTGGCGGAGGCGGCGACCGCGAAGGCGAGCGCGACCAGCCCCGCGACGTTCAGGTCGCGGGCGAGGGCGCCCAGCAGGATGGACACGGCACCGATGCCCACCGTCGCGTAGCGGGCGGCGGTCATCTCCTGTTTCTCCGTGGCCTGCCCCCTCTTGATGACGTTCGCGTAGATGTCGTGCGCGAAGGAGGAGGACGAGGCCAGGGTCAGGCCGGCGACGACCGCGAGGATCGTGGCGAAGGCGACGGCGGAGATCGAGGCGAGCAGGATGGCGCCCCAGTTGGAGTCGACGCCTCCCAGGTGCAGTGCCAGGAGCGGCGCGGCGGTGTTGCCCGCCTTGTTGGAGGCGATGATCTCGTCGGGTTTGATCAGCGCGGCGGCGCCGAAGCCGAGGGCGAGGGTCATCAGGTAGAAGGCGCCGATGAGGCCGATCGCCCAGTTCACCGACTTCCGCGCGGTCTTCGCCGTGGGCACGGTGTAGAAGCGGATGAGGATGTGCGGCAGGCCCGCGGTGCCCAGGACCAGCGCCATGCCCAGGGAGATGAAGTCCAGCTTGGTGGTGGACGTGGCGCCGTACTTGAGGCCGGGCTCCAGGAAGGGCGCGCCCTTGCCGCTGTTGTCGGCCGCCTTGCCGAGCAGGTCGGAGATGTTGAAGTTGAACTTCAGCAGCACCAGGAAGGTGAGCAGCAGGGCGCCGATGATCAGCAGGACGGCCTTGACCATCTGGACCCAGGTGGTGCCTTTCATGCCGCCGATGGTGACGTACACGATCATCAGGACGCCGACGAGGGCGACGATGCCGATCTTGCCGCCGTCGCTGGTGATGCCGAGGAGCAGCGAGACCAGGACGCCCGCGCCGGCCATCTGGGCCAGCAGGTAGAAGATCGACACGACGATGGTGGAGGTGCCCGCGGCCGTACGGACCGGGCGCTGGCGCATCCGGTACGCCAGTACGTCGCCCATGGTGTAGCGGCCGGAGTTGCGCAGCGGTTCGGCGACAAGAAGGAGGGCCACCAGCCAGGCGACCAGGAAGCCGATGGAGTAGAGGAAACCGTCGTACCCGAAGAGGGCGATCGCGCCCGCGATGCCGAGGAACGAGGCCGCGGACATGTAGTCGCCGGAGACGGCCAGGCCGTTCTGGAAGGCGGTGAACTGTCGGCCGCCCGCGTAGAAGTCGGCGGCGTCCTTGGTCTGGCGGCCCGCCCAGACGGTGATGACGAGGGTCGCGGCGACGAACACCGCGAAGAGGGTGATGATCAGCGGCCGGTGCTGGCCGGCCTCACCGGCGGCGAGCACGGTCGTCTGTACGGGGCTCATGCGTCGCCCTCCAGCCGGGACTTGATCGCCTCGCCCTTGGGGTCGAGCTTCGCGGCGGCGTACCGCGAGTACCACCAGGCGATGAGGAACGTGGTGAGGAACTGGGCGAGCCCCAGGACCAGGGCGACGTTGATGTTGCCGACCACCTGGGTGCCCATGAAGTCGCCCGCGTAGTTCGAGAGCAGGACGTACAGCAGGTACCAGGCGATGAAGGCGACGGTCAGCGGGAAGGCGAAGGAGCGGTGCGAGCGGCGCAGTTCGGCGAACTCGGCGCTCTCCTGAACCTCGACGAACTGCTCGGTCGAGGGCAGCCGGGGATCGGCTTTCGATGGGGGCGGTGCGTCGGTGGCCACGAAGTCTCCTCGCGTTGCGGGTGCGGTTACGACGGTGGACGGGGGCGAGTCGGTGCTCGCGGACGGGGGCGGCTGGGGTGCGGACATACGGTTGCGACCTCACAGTGACCTGGATCACGTAACCAGGAGCGACGGATGCGCTCCGGTGCGTGATCCGACAGGGGGCTCGATCGTCCTCGGGCTCCCTGCTCAAGGTCACGGCGCCACGCGTGGACCGGTTCAACTCCCCCGACTTCTTTCGGAAGTCATCTCCGGAAGTCATTGCTGGCCAGCTGGGACGGGAGATAGCTTCGGCCTGCAGCACTCGTCATGCACCTGCCGAAGTGCCACCCGCACCAGCCTCAGCACCATCACGCACCTGCCCGAGCACCACCTGTGTTCGGGCGGCTTTCGTTTCCGGATGATGTGGAGATCCCATGGCTCATCTGCGTTCCAGACGTCGCCTCGCCCTCGCGGTGCCGGTCGTCCTGTCCCTCACCGCCTCGCTCGGCTTCCTGCCGGGTGCAGCGTCGGCCGCCCCGCTGACCGCGTCCGCCACGCCGAGCGCGGACGGCCCCGACCTCGCGTACGTGGTCAACACCAGGACGGACCACCGCACGATCGAGTCGGTGGAGAAGGCGATCACCGCGGCGGGCGGCACCATCGTCATCGCCTACGAGAAGATCGGCGTGATCGTCGTCCATTCGGCCGACCCGGACTTCGGCAAGCGGATCCGCGGCGTACGCGGGGTGCAGTCGGCGGGAGCGACCCGGACCGCGCCGCTGACGGCCGCGGGGACGACGGACGAGGGCGCGGCGCAGATGCTGTCCGCCACCGAGGCCGCCAAGGTCTCCAGGACCGCCGCCTCGGGTGAGGAGCCCCTGGAAGCCGACCAGTGGGACCTGCGCGCGATCGGCGCCGACAAGGCCGCGAAGATCAACCCGGGCAGCAAGAGCGTGACGGTCGCCGTGATCGACGTCGGCGTCGACGACACCCACCCGGACATCGCCCCGAACTTCTCTCCCTCGCAGTCCGCGAACTGCGTGGGCGGCAAGCCGGACACCACGTACGGCGCGTGGCGCCCCGTGGACGCCGACCACTACCACGGCACCCATGTCGCGGGGGAGATCGCCGCCGCCCGCAACGGCATCGGTGTCGCGGGCGTCGCACCCGGCGTGAAGGTCTCGGGCATCACCGTGGCCGAGCCGGACGCGAGCCAGCTCTTCTATCCGGAGAGCGTCGTCTGCGCCTTCGTCTTCGCCGCCGACCACGGCGTGGAGATAACCAACAACAGCTACTACGTGGACCCGTGGCTCTACAACTGCCTCGACGACCCCGACCAGCGGGCCATCGTCGACGCCGTCAACCGGGCCCAGCTGTACGCCCAGAAGAAGGGCACCCTCAACGTCGCCGCGGCGGGCAACTCCAACGACGACCTCGACTCGAGCGCCCTCGCCGACGCCTCCAGCCCCGACGACTCGACCCCTGTGACCCGCACGGTCGACCCGCACAAGTGCTTCGACGTACCGACCCAGCTGCCGGGCGTCGTCACGGTCGCCTCGACCGGTGTCACCGGTGCCAAGTCGTACTTCTCCAGTTACGGCAAGGGCGTCATCGATGTCGCCGCGCCGGGCGGCGACAAGTTCCAGATCCCGGACACGCCGTCGAAGAACGGCCGCATTCTTTCGACGATGCCGAACAACCAGTACGGCTTCCTGCAGGGCACGTCGATGGCCACGCCGCACGTCGCGGGCGTGGCCGCGCTGCTGAAGTCCAAGTACCCCTGGGCCTCGCCGGCCCAGCTCCAGGCGCTCCTCAAGGCCGAAGCGGACAACCCCGGTTGCCCGACCGCCCCGTACGACGGGGACGGCGACGGCGTCGTGGACGCCACCTGCGTGGGCGGCAAGCACGTGAACGGCTTCTACGGAGCCGGGATCGTCAACGCCCTGCGCGCGGTCAAGTAAGTCCGGCCGGACGTCACATGAGCTTCCGCACGGCTCGTACCGCTCGTACCGCGAATGAACTGGAGACTCCATGACCGCGCCTCGCAAGCGCTCCCGTCGCGCCATAGCCCTCCCGCTCGGGATGGCCACGGCGACGGCCCTCGCCTTCCTGCCGAACATCAGCGCCTCGGCGGCCGACACCGACAGCCCCGCCGCGCAGACCGCCACGGCGGCGACGGCGGACGCGACCGCCCTGAGCTATGTCGTCAACGTCCGCCCCGGGCACGGCCCTTCAGCCTCCGTGAAGAAGGCAATCACCAAGGCGGGCGGCACGATCGTGACGTCGTACGACCAGATCGGCGTGATCGTCGTGCACTCCTCGAACGCCGACTTCGCCAGGACGATCCGCGGCGTACGCGGCGTGCAGTCGGCCGGCAACACGCGCAACGCCCCGCTGCCCGCGCAGTCGACCGCCGACATGGGCGCGCCCCAGGTGCTCACCGCGGCGCAGGAGCGGGCCGCGAGCGCCGAGGCCGCCGCCGGGCAGGACCCGCTGGAGTCCCTCCAGTGGGACCTGCCCGCCATCAAGGCGGACAAGGCGCACGAGAAGACCCTCGGCAGCAGCAAGGTGACGGTCGCCGTGATCGACACCGGTGTCGACGACACGCACCCCGACATCGCGCCGAACTTCAACCGCGACGCCTCGGTCAACTGTGTGACGGGCAAGCCAGACACCACCGACGGGGCCTGGCGGCCGACCGCCGCGGAGAGCCCGCACGGCACGCATGTCGCGGGCGAGATCGCGGGCGCCAAGAACGGCGTCGGCATCACCGGAGTCGCACCCGGCGTGAAGGTCGCCGGCATCAAGGTGGCCACGACGGCCGGCTACTTCTACACCGAGGCCGTCGTCTGCGGTTTCGTGTGGGCCGCCGAGCACCACGTCGACGTGACCAACAACAGCTATTACACCGACCCCTGGTACTTCAACTGCAAGGACGATCCGGACCAGAAGGCCCTGGTCGACGCGATCACCCGCGCCTCGCGGTACGCGGAGCACAAGGGCACCGTCAACGTCGCCGCGGCGGGCAACGAGAACTACGACCTGGCAGCCGACTCGATCACCGACCCGGTGTCCCCGAACGACGGCACACCCTCGGACCGCGTGATCGACCCCTCCAAGTGCTACGACATCCCCACCCAGCTGCCGGGTGTGGTCACCGTGGCCGCGACGGGTGCCAAGGGCATCAAGTCGTCCTTCTCCAACCAGGGCCTGGGCGTCATCGACGTCGCCGCGCCCGGCGGCGACTCGACGCGCTACCAGGCCCCGGCCCCGCCCGCCACCAGCGGCCTGATCCTCGGCCCGCTGCCCGGCGGCACGTGGGGGTACATGGCCGGCACGTCGATGGCGTCCCCGCACGTCGCCGGTGTCGCCGCCCTCATCAAGTCGACCCACCCGCACGCCTCCGCCGCCCTGGTGAAGGCGCTGCTGTACGCGGAGGCCGACGCCACACCGTGCACCGACCCGTACGACATCGACGGCGACGGCAAGGTCGACGCGGTGTGCGAGGGCACGAAGAACCACAACGGGTTCTACGGCTGGGGCACCGTCAACGCGTTGAAGGCGGTCACGAAGTAGCCCTGTGAGCGGGAGGGGCCGGGCACGCACCCCGGCCCCTCCCGCCATGTTGATCCAGTACACCCGGCATAGTGCCGTCATGACTCATACGGACTTCGCGTGGGCGGCTCTGGGCGGCGACCCCGCACTCGTCTCACGGATCTCGGCTGTCGCCCGGGAGGACGTGCTGCCCTCCCGGCTGCCGGTGCGCGGGATGGCCCGGGCGTGTGTCGCGGTATGCGCCCTCGCCGGGGCCGAGCTGACCGCCGGCCGCACCGGAGGGAGGGTGCCCGAGGTGCGGGTCGACGACGGGGCTGTCGCCACCGCCTTCCACAGTGAGCGGCACCTTCGCGTCGACGGGGGTGAGCCGGTCAACTTCGCCCCGCTGTCACGGTTCTGGCGGACGGCTGACGGCTGGGTCCGCACCCACGCGAACTATCCGCACCACCAAAAGCGGCTGCTGGGCGCGCTGGGAGTACCGGAGGACCGGGGCTCCCTCACCGAGATGCTCGCCGAGATGTTCGCCGAGCGACCGGCCATCGAGGTGGAGGAGACGGTGTACGCGGCCGGCGGGCTCGCGATCGCCCTGCGCGCGCCCGGTCGGTGGGCGGCGCACCCACAGGGGCGGGCGATCGCCGCACACCCGCTGGTGGCCCGCGAGCGACTGGACACGGCACCCCTACGACCGCTCGCCCCGCTCGCCGGGGATCCGCTGCTGCCCGCCGCGGGCGTACGCGTGCTGGACCTCACCCGGGTCATCGCGGGCCCGGTGGCCACCCGCACGCTCGCCCTCCTCGGCGCGGACGTCCTGCGGATCGACAGCCCGCGCCTGCCCGAAATCGACGACCAGCACGCCGACATGGACTTCGGGAAGCGTTCCGCCACGCTCGACCTGGCGGCGCGCGGGGATCACACGGTCTTCGAGGAGCTGCTCGCCGAGGCCGATGTCGTCGTCACCGGGTACCGGCCCGGCGCACTGGACCGGTTCGGGCTCTCCCCGCAGGCACTGGCCGAGCGGCGGCCCGGTCTGGTGGTGGCGCAGTTGTCGGCGTGGGGCGACTACGGGCCGTGGTCGGGGCGGCGGGGCTTCGACAGCCTGGTGCAGGTCGCCACCGGGATCGCGGAGATCGAGGGGTCCGCGCAGCGGCCGGGCGCGCTGCCCGCGCAGGCCCTCGACCACGGCACGGGGTATCTGCTGGCCGCCGCGGTGCTCCGGTCGCTCACCGAGCAGACCCGTGAGGGCGGGACGCGGCTCGTCCGGCTGGCGCTCGCACGGACGGCCGCGTGGCTGGTGGACGGGCCGGCGCACCGGGACGAGGAGCCCGCCGACGCCTCGTACGAACCGGGCCCCTGGCTCGCCGAGACCGACAGCGACCTGGGCAGGCTCCGGTACGCACGGACGCCCGTCTCCTTCGCCGGCGGGCCCCCCGACTGGGCACGGCCGCCGGGACGTTGGGGGACGGACCCCGCCCGGTGGGCCTGAACCCCCGGGTCACTTCGGGAGACGACCGCGCCCGTCGGGCGTGAGCGAGAGGTCGGCCGGAAACGTATCTATGGGCGGAATGCCTAACCACCGCTTGTTTCCCTGCACTTGCCCGGTTCTGTGCCGACTGGTGAAGATCCTGGGGTGACCTTGATACGACCGACAGCCGAGACAGCGGGCGCGAGTGGTCCGGCGCGTCGCCCCGCGGCCGGACACGCCGCCGCCCTGCTCGTCCTGGTGACCGTGGCCGCCCTGATCCCGCTGCTCGGCCCGCGCCCCGCGCTGGACGGCACCGGCGAGGCGGCCGCCCCCGGCGTCGGCGGCATCGCCCTGCTGCGCGCGGTCTTGTTCGCGGCGCTGTGCGTCCCCGCGGGCGAACTGTTCGCGGCCCGGCTGGCCCGCCGGGTGCCGGGCGCGCCACTGGAGTACGCGCCCCGCAGCTGGGCGCCCTACGCCGCGGTGGCCGGGTTCGTCGCCGCGCTGGGGCTCGCCTCGGTGGTGGCCACCGGCAATCTGCTGCCGCACCACCTCTCCGACATGGATGTCGGCGGGCTCTACCAGACCCGGGACGGAAAGCTCGCGCTCCTGGAGGTGAACGCGTTCCTGGCCACCGGGCTCTGCGCCCTCTCACGGAGACCGGCCGCCCAGGCGTGGCCGCTGGCCGCGGTGGCCCTCGCGGAGGCACTGCGCGCCCACCCGGCGCCGGAGCACGGCCCACTCGTCGGCTCCGGTCTGACGCTCGTTCACGTGACCTGCGCGGCCCTGTGGACGGGCGGCCTGCTGCATGTGCTGCGGATGCTGCGCACCTGGCGCGCCTCTTCGAAGGCGGAGGCTGCGGAGACGCCGGAGACGGCCGGGACGGCGGTTTCGGCGGAGACGGCCGGGACGGCGGTTTCGGCGGAGACGGCCGGGACGGCGGTTTCGGCGGAGACGGCCGGGACGGCGGTTTCGGCGGACGCGGCCGGGACGGCGGTTTCGGCGGACGCGGCCGGCGCGGCGCTTCTGGGCCTCTACGCGCGCGTGGCCGCCGTCCTGTTCGCGGCGCTCACCGCGACGGGCGTGTGGAGCGCGCTGCGCCGGATGCCGCCCGGCACGGTCCTGGACCAGCTGACGGCGACGTCGTACGGGCGCACCCTGCTCGCCAAGCTGGTGCTGGTGGTCGCCGTCGCCGTGCTGGCACTGCTCGCGCGGCTGAGGCTGCGCCGGGCCGCCGACCGGCTCAGTGCCTGTGTGCCCGCTCGCGCGGAGGTGGTGGCACTGGGCCTGGTCGTGGCGGTGTCGGGGCTGCTGACGGCGCTGCCGCTGCCGATCAGGTGGTCATGAGCCGTTGGTGACGAGCACCTTGAGGGCCGTGCGCTCGTCCATCGCCTTGTAGCCCTCGGGCACGCCTTCCAGACCGACGGTCATGTCGAAGACGGGCGACGGGTCGATGGTGCCGTCCAGGATGTCGGGCAGCAGCTCCGGGATGTACGCCCGCACCGGCGCCACACCGCCGCGCAGCGCGATGTTGCGGTCGAACATCACGCCCAGGTCGAGGCCCGTGCCACTGCCGTGCGGCACGCCGACGAAGCCGACGGCGCCGCCGTCGCGGGTGATGTTCACGGCCGTCCGCATGGACTGCTCGGTGCCGACCGCCTCCACGACGGCGTGCGCGCCCTGGCCGCGGGTCAGCTCGCGGACGGCCTCGACGGCCGCCTCGCCGCGTTCGGCGACGACGTCCGTGGCGCCGAAGGCGCGCGCGATGTCCGTACGTGCCTGGTGGCGTCCGAGCGCGATGATCCGCTCGGCGCCGAGCCGCTTGGCGGCCAGCACGGCGCACAGTCCGACGGCGCCGTCCCCGACGACCGCGACGGTGGCGCCCTTGCGGGCTCCCGCGCCGAGGGCCGCGTGGTGCCCGGTGCCCATGACGTCGGAGAGCGTCAGCAGGGCCGACAGCAGGTGGTCGTCGGAGGCCGCCTCCTTGGGCAGCTGTACGAGGGTGCCGTCGGCGAAGGGGACGCGTACGGCCTCGCCCTGACCGCCGTCGTAGCCGACCGCGCCCCAGAAGCCGCCGTGCTCGCAGGAGGTGGTGAGGCCCTCGCGGCAGTAGTCGCAGACGCCGTCCGACCACATGAACGGGGCGACGACCAGGTCGCCGCGGCGCACGCCGGTCACCTCGGAGCCGGTCTCCTCGACGATGCCGAGGAACTCGTGCCCGATCCGCTGCCCCGCCTGCCGCGCCGCCTCACCCCGGTAGGCCCACAGGTCGCTGCCGCAGATGCAGGACCGCAGCACCCGCACGACCGCGTCGGTGGGCAGTTGCACCAGGGGCTCGGGGACGTCCTCCACACGCATGTCGTACGGGGCGTGGATGGTGGTGGCGCGCATGACGAGGATCCTTCTCGGCTGATCGGCTGGGTGAGATGCGCTCAGGGGGTGGTTGAGCGCACCTCACCGTACGCCGCCCTCGCCGCCGTATGCGCGCCAAGGGTGCCCTGGACTCCGCTGACCAGCAGGAACTGGGCGGCGGCATAGGTCAGCATGATCCAGAAGTCCGGCCTCGGGAGCTGCGGCCAGTCGGCGACGCCGGTGGCGATGAGCGTGTCGGACAGCAGGAAGAGCGCACCGCCCGCACCCGCGACGGGCCCGAGCCGGGTGCTTGCGGCCGCCATCGCGGTCAGCAGCAGGCTGTAGCCGGCGACGGGGATACGGAGGCCGGCGGGCAGATCGGGCCACAGGAGGGTGACGGTGGCGACGAGGGCGAGGACGTACACGCCGACGAGCCAGGCGGACGGCCCACGCACGTGTGGAGAGCGATGCGGCGAATCCGGCCTTCTGAAGAGCAGGAGGTAGCAGACGTGACCGGCCGCGAAGGAGGCCATCCCCACGAGGAAGGCCGGGTCGGCGTCGGACAGCAGCAGTACGTCGCCGCCCCAGCCGCAGAGCAGGGCGGCCACCAGGAGCCTCGGTCCGCCGCGTACGACCGCGTGGGCGGCGAGCAGGGGCATCAGAAGCGGCTTGGCGACCAGGTGCCCCGGGGTGAACCCGACGGCCAGGGAAACGAGGTCCACGGCAGCGGCCACGCCGAAGGAGACGAGCAGCACGCGCGCGTGCCGTGGGCTCACGCGACGGGCTCCGTGACCGGCTTGCTCCCTGCGGACTTCGGCGTCGGCTGCCAGCCGGGCCCGCAAAAGACCCGCCCCGCCCGCTCTCGCCAGCCGGTCGCCGCCTTCAGGTCCCTGGCGATGGCGGCGTACTCGTGGGTGGCGACGCGCAGGGGGTTGTACGTGGCGATGTTCTTGGTGAGCCCGTAGACGGGGCGCTCGGTCTCGGGGACGAAGGACCCGAAGAGCCGGTCCCAGACGATGAGGATCCCGCCGAAGTTGCGGTCCAGGTAGCCGCCCTGGGAGGCGTGGTGGACCCGGTGGTGGGAGGGCGTGTTGAACACGAACTCGAACCAACGGGGCATCTTGTCTATCCGCTCCGTGTGAATCCAGAACTGGTAGACGAGGTTCGCCGACGAACAGAACGCCAGCGCGGCGGGGTGCACACCGAGGGCGATCAGCGGCACGTAGAAGGGCCAGACCGTCCAGGTCGTCCAGGGCTGGCGCAGCGCGGTGGTGAGGTTGAACTTCCGGCTGGAGTGGTGGACCACGTGGCAGGCCCACAGGACGCGGATGACGTGGTGGCCGCGGTGCGACCAGTAGTAGAAGAAGTCCTGCCCCAGCAGCATCAGCGGAACGGTCCACCACAGGACGGGCACCCGCAGCGGCGTCAGTTCGTAGATCGCCGTGTAGATCGCGACGATCGGGATCTTCCACAGGAAGTCGAAGACGAGACTCCCGAGCCCCATGCCGACGCTCGTCGCGGCGTCCTTCGTCTCGTACCCCGCGGCATCGTCGTCCGGATGGATCCGGACGCTCACCATCTCGATCACGGTGAGCAGCACAAAGGCGGGTATCGACCACAGCACGACATCGGGCAGGTTCGGCATGGGTGCACCGTAGAACCGCAGCTCGGCCACGGCTAGACGTTGTTACCCACAAGTATTACCGGGGGTACGCGCTTGCTTATTGGTGATCTCCGCCAAGGACGCCGACAGGTCCGGACCGATGCTCGTCGGATGTCCGCTCGGCGCTCGTCACACCCCCGCCGCCCCCAGCAGCACCCCCGCCGCATACGTGACCCCCATCGCCAGCGCACCCCCGCCCACGTTCCGCAGAACCGCGCGGCCCGGGTTAGCCGAGCCCAGGCGGGCGCTCAGCCAGCCGGTGAGGACCAGGGCGGCCAGTACCGAGAGCACGGTGACGCCCAGGCGCCAGGCCGCCGGTGGCAGGACGATGGCGAGGAGGGGAAGGAGGGCGCCCACGGTGAAGGAGAGGAAGCTCGCCCAGGCCGCGTGCCAGGGGTTGGTGAGGTCGTCGGGGTCGATGCCGAGTTCCACGCGTGCGTGGGCCCTCAGGGCGTCGCGTTCGGTGAGCTGCTGCGCCGCCTCGTGGGCCACCTCGCGGGTCAGGCCGCGCTGCTCCAGGAGTTCGGTCAGCTCCTCGAGTTCGGCATCCGGCTCTTCGCGCAGTTCGCGTCGCTCCAGCGCCAGGGCGGCCTTCTCGGAGTCCAGTTGGGTGGAGACCGAGACGTACTCGCCCGCCGCCATCGACATGGACCCGGCCAGCAGCCCGGCCAGGCCCGCCGTGAGCAGCGCGGAGCGGTCGTCCGTGGCACCTGCCACGCCGACGACGAGGCCCGCGGTGGAAACGATGCCGTCGTTGGCGCCCAGCACCGCGGCCCGCAGCCAGTTGAGGCGGGAGCCGAGGGTGCCTTCGTGGGCCTCGTCGTGCGTGGGTTGCGTCACACGGGGAGGATCGCACCCCGGGCGTCACCAGACCCGTACCGACGCTCCCCGGGCGAACACGGGGCTCGTCGCGTCCGCCGGGGGCCGCGTGAGCGGTTCGGCCAGTTCCGCCACGGTCGGTCCCGCCTTCGCCGCGAGGGGATCCAGGGCGTCGAGGTCGAAGCCGTACACCCGGGCGGCGTTCCCGCCGACCATCGCGGCGACCTCCTCGCGCGGCACACCGGCGTACGCGCAGCGCAGGCCCTCCCTGGAGTAGGGGTAGGTGCCCTCGTCGTGCGGGTAGTCGCTGCCCCACATGATCTTGTCGACGCCGATCCGCGCGCGCAGCGGCACCTCGTGCGGGCGCATGAAGCTCGCGCCGACGAAGCAGTTGTCCCGCCAGACGTCCGAGGGGCCCTTGCCCATCGACTCGGCGAGTCCCGCGCCGAACTTCGACTCCGCCGTCGACCGCTTCGTCCTCTCCGCCGCCGCCGACAGCCTCCCGTGGTAGTAGTCCAGCATGTCGAGCACCCCAGGGATCCAGCCCGAGCCCTGCTCGGTCAGCACCAGCTTCAGGCCGGGATGGCGGCGGAAGGCGCCGCCGAAGATGAGGTGCCAGAGCGCGCGGTGGGAGAACCAGGTCGTCTCGACCATGAAGACCGCACGGGCCGCCGGTTCGTCGCCGAGGGGAGGGGACGCCGAGCCCGCGTGGTGGTTCACGGGGACGCCCAGTTCCTCGCAGACCGCCCAGATGGGGTCGTACGTCGACGAGTACAGCTCGGGCAGTCCCGAGCCCGGTGGGGTGCCCGGAAGCAGCAGGCCGCCCGCGAGGCCCGCCCGGGAGGCCCACCTGATCTCCTTCACCGCCTCCGCCACGTCGTTCAGGAGGATCTGGAAGACGCCCGCGCGGCGGCCCGGCGCGGCCGCGCAGAAGTCCGCGAGCCAGCGGTTGTGGGCGCGCAGGCCCGCCCAGCGCCGTGCGAACTCCTCGGCGGTGGGGGCCGGTGCCATCAGGGCGGCCGAGGGGAAGAAGGGCGGGATGGTGTTGGGGAACACCACCTCCGCGACGATGCCGTCCTCCTCCAGCTCCGCCAGGCGCCGTGCGGAGTTCCAGTTCTTGTCGGCGGTGTCGGCGAGCAGGTCCTCGTACGGGTTGACGTAGCCGGCCGCCCACGCGTCGAAGGCCTCGTGGTGTTCCTTCGCCAAGTAGGGCCGGTAGTCCAGCAGGTCGGCTCCGGCGTGGCAGTCCGCCGAGATCACGGTGTACCGGTCGGTCACGGGGTCGTTCGTGGGGGCGTTCACGGTGTCGTCCCCAGGACCGGGAAGTCGTGGTCGGTCAGCCAGTGGCGGCCCACCTCGCGTGAGCGTGCCCAGGACGCCTCCACGGCCGCCTGGTCGTCGCTCTGGCCGAGGTCGGCCGGGGTCGGGCCGATGCGCCGGGCGAGCGGGGTCAGCCGCTCGACGTCGAAGCCGAAGACCTCGGCGGCCGCGAGGCCGAGCATGCGGCGGGTCTCCGCGACCGGGATGTCGTGGAAGGTGCGCCGCAGCCACGCGCGCGTGTCGGGCCAGGTTCCCTCGGGGTGCGGGAAGTCGCTGCCCCACAGGATGTTGTCGACGCCGATCTCGTAGCGCTGGGCGAGTTCGCGGCGCTTGGTGTTCGTCGCGCAGATGAAGAGCTGCCGGTCGAGGTACTCGTGCGGGGGCCGCTTCAGCTCCGCGAAGGGCGACAGTTTCTTGCCGCCGTGCGCGCCCAGGTAGAGGCGGTCCATGAACCAGAGGAGGTTCGGCAGCCACCAGCAGCCCGACTCGGCGACCCCGAACCTCAGCCCCGGGTGGCGTTCGAAGACGCCCGACCAGAGCAGGAACCACAAGGGGCGCGCGGGCCACCAGGTGACTTCGCAGACGTAGATCCCCAGGTGGTCGCCGTACTCGTGGCGCGGCGCCGCGCCCGAGTGCGTGACCACCGGCATCGCGCACTCGGCGGCGGCCGCCCACACGGGGTCGTAACGGCGGTCGTGGTACGGCTCCTTGTCGACCCACATGGCGGGGATCATCAGGGCGCCGAGTCCCGACTCCTTGGCGCGGTACACCTCGGCGACGACCGCGTCGGGGGACGCCGTGATCGGCAACAGGGCGACCCCGCAGTGCCGTTCGGGGTTCTCCCCGACGAACTCCGCCAGCCAGCGGTTGTGGGCCTGCGCGCCCGCCATGCCGAGCCGCGGGTCGTGGTCGCCGGAGAGGCCGAGGCCCACGCCGAAGGGGGCCGCCGTGCGGCTGTCCACGGCGTCGGCGTCCGGGAAGACCACCTCCCCGGCCACGCCGTCGCCGTCCAGCTCCTTGAGGCGCTGCGCGGTGTCCCAGCCGCCGCGCAGCCCCTCCTCGTTGTCCTGGAACCACCGGTCCGCGAACGCCTCGTTGCGGATGCCGAGCCGGGTCATCTCCTCGCGGCGCCGGCCCTGGCCCGCGAGGAACTCGTCGAAGTCCCGGTGGAAACGGGAGTCCAGGTAGGGCCGGTACTCCTCGGTGGGGAGCCCGGCATGGCAGTCGGAGGAGATGATCAGATAGGGGTCCCGGTCGGTCATCGCCCGCCTCCTCAGTCCAGAATGAAGTGCTCTAGGTACGACGGGTCGGCCCGGTCGAGCATCGACTGCGACCTCGCCCGGATCTGCCGGTCGCTGTGCTCGCTCGCGGGCAGCAGCCAGAACCGGCCCTCCCTGATGCCGTCCGCCACCAGGTCGGCGACCTCCTCCACCGGCGTGAACCGCACCTCCTGCCCCGCCTCCTTCATCGCGGCCTCCCACTGGTCGAGGCTGCGGTACGGGGTCTTCCTGGGGCGCTGTTTCGCGTAGCGCTCGGGCCGGTTGCGGTGCGACTCCCACAGGCCGGTACGGAGCATGTGGGGCCCGGGGAAGAGCACGGACGCCCCCACGCGCGCGTGCTCGGCCTTGAGATGCGCGTACAGGGACTCGGTCATCGTCACGACGGCCGCCTTGGTGACGGCGTACACGGAGGCGGTCGGCAGCGGGGCGATCCCGCCGTCGCCGGACGAGGTGTTGACGACGTGGCCCGGCTCTCCCCCGGCGATCATGCGCGGTACGAAGGCCTGGACGCCGTGGAAGACACCCCAGACGTTGACGGCGAAGGCCCACTTCCAGTCGTTCGGATCGTGCTCCCACATGCGGCCCTCGGCGCCGGAGCCGACCCCGGCGTTGTTGCACAGGACGTGTACGGCGCCGTACTTCTCGTACGTCTCGGCGGCGAGCGCGTCGAGCTGTTCGCGCTCCGAGACGTCCACCACGCGCGCGTGCACATCCGCCCCGTTCTCCCGCAGCGTGGCGGCGGCCTTCTCCAGGGCGCCCTCCTCGACGTCCGCGAGGACCACCTTCAGACCGTCCGCCGCGAACCGGCGCGCCATCGCGAGCCCGATACCGCTCGCCGCGCCGGTGACCACGGCGACCTGCCCCGCTCCGAGCTCCATCAGACGCTCCCTTCCGGCGGCCCGTCGAGGATCTGCCGCGGATCGTCGTAGCGCTGATGGATGTACGGCAACAGGGCCTGGGCGCTGACACGTTCCACCACCCTGCCCGTCTGGTCGGTGGTCTTCTCGCCGAGGGTGATCTCGACCAGTTCGCGTACGGGGAGGTCGGCGACCGGGTCGTACATCGACTCGCGCAGCACGACGTCCCCGGTGACGCGCTCCAGCCTGCGCACCTTCTCGTTGCGCACGCAGTGCACGAGCACGGGGTCGACGTCGAAGCCCGAACCGTCCACCGCGGGAAGGAACTTGAAGTAGAAGTCGGTCTTCTGGGCGGGCTCGGGCAGCGGCAGGTCACCGCTCACCGCGCCGCGCACCTCGACGAAGGCGATGCCGTGCCGGGCGAGTGCGGCCCGTACGACGAGGCCGTCGCGTTCCACGGTCACCTCGCCGAGCTTCTTGGGCTCCCCGAAGACCTCGCGGCCGCCGACGAGCGCCCGCTCGTGGGTCATCGGCATGACCAGCGGGTACCAGCCCTCGACGCCGTCGTGCGCCGCGGCGACGGCGAACGAACCCGCGCCGAGCGGATAACCCGGCAGGTCGACCTTGCTGATGTTCACCCGGACCAGGGGCCGCCCGGTGGGTTTGAGCGGGGGTGGCAGGACGGCCGCGACCGCGTCCGGATCGCTCTCCCAGACGGCCACCACACCGGTGGACCAGATGTCGGGGAGCTTGGCGCTCGCGGTGCGCGCGGCGGCGATCTCCGCCTCGGTCCGTGCGCCGTACCTCACTCGTGCCATGTCCGTACCGCCCTTCGTAGGCGCTACCTGCTGGGGCGCGGAGCACGCTTGCAGGACACCGTCGAAAGGTCCATAGCCATGCGTCAGTCATGCGCCCGGGGGCGTGCGCCGGGCCGGACCAGCCGGTGACCCGCGCCACAAAAGGCACCTCTGTCCCCCGCTGACCGCGTCAACTCCGGGGGCCGGACCGTCCGTCGGATCCGGGAAGGCGGGGGCCGGACTGTCAGTCAGGGCCCGTATCCTCAGTGACCATGCTCGAAGACCTGACGACCGCATCGTCACCAGCCCCCTGGCCGGCCGCGTATCCGCAGGGGTACGCGGTCGTCGACGTGGAGACCACCGGCCTTGCCCGCGACGACCGGATAATCTCGGCCGCCGTCTACCGGCTGGACGCGCGCGGCGAGGTCGAGGACCACTGGTACACGATGGTCAACCCGGAGCGGGACCCGGGCCCGGTCTGGATCCACGGTCTGACGACCGAGGTGCTCGAAGGCGCGCCGCTCTTCCAGGACATCGCCGAGGAGTTCGCCGACCGGCTCGCCGACCGGGTGCTCGTGGCGCACAACGCGGTCTTCGACTGGTCGATGATCGCGCGGGAGTACGCGCGCGCGGAGCGTGAGGCGCCGGTGCGTCAGCGGCTGTGCACCATCGCGCTCTCCAAGGAGCTGGGACTGCCGCTGCCCAACCACAAGCTGGAGTCGCTGGCCGCGCACTTCGGTGTCGTACAGCAGCGGGCGCACCACGCGCTGGACGACGCGCGCGTGCTGGCCGAGGCGTTCCGGCCGAGCCTGCGGGCCGCCGCGCGGGACGGGATCCGGCTGCCGCTCCTGGAGTGCCGGCCGCTCAAGGAGTGGTCCGAGAGCCCCGCGGCGCCGCGCATCGGACGGCAGTCCGGTTCCGGCGGTTACTCCTCCGGCGGTTACTCGTCCGGTGGCTACCCGTCCGGGAGTTGGCGGCCTTCACGCAAACGCCCCGCATGCCCCTATCCCAACCCAGGACGCTATGAAGCGGGCAAACCGCTCAAGCAGGGTATGCGGGTCGCGTTCTCCGGGGACACGTCCGTCGACCGCGAGCTGCTGGAGGACCGTGCCGTCGAGGCCGGCCTGCATGTCGCGACGAGCCTGTCCCGGCTGACCAGCCTGCTCGTCACCAACGATCCCGACTCCAGCACGTCCAAGGTGGCCAAGGCCAAACAGTTCGGGACACCGGTGATCGACGAGGCGGCGTTCGGCCAGCTGCTGCGGGACGTGGCCCCGGCCTCGGAGAAGTGACCCCGGAGGGCCGCAGAGGGGCCGGGGTCGCTGACGGACGTACGGGGGACTGCCGGGCGACTCGCCCGGCGCCCGCTCACCCGCGCCGCGTCGGCACCTCACCCTGTGGCGCATGGCCTTGCCGCCGGAGCGCCAGGCAGGATCCTTGACGACAGGGGACGGTCGACTTGCCGCCGATGTCAAGTTCTACGGGCCCAACGACGGTCATGCGACGGGGCCGTCGCTACTCCACCATGTCACCTGGACATGGGGCGGCAAACGGTTCGTGACAGATGGCGCTTCGTGACACATGATGCCGAGCCGGAGATAGAGACACCCGATCGAAATCGACTTACCGGAATAGAGCTACATAAACGCCCCTCGAGGGCCCGGGAGGGACCTCCGGGGCGAGGGGAAAGCCTGCGGGAAGTTCCCAGTATTATGAAATGTCCCTATATTGCGACAAGTCCCGCCGGCCGTTGACGCCGGCACCCGGCGATCACACGCCCGGCGGCCTCGTGCACTCCCGTCATGGCGTTCCCTCTTCCAGGGCGGCCCGGCAGGGTCCCCGGCGAGCGTTACAGCCCTTCTTCAGGCATTTCATGTCGCCTGAAGATCGGCAAGTTACCCAGAACGGGTGTAGCCCGCGTATGTCCCGTGCGGCGGTGTCCGGATCAGGAGAAGGCGCAAGCCGGATGGTTGGCCTGCGGCTGGGGGAACCTGTCGATCGAGCGTCAGCGGATCATCGCCAGGAAAGTGCTCAGAACGGTGGTCATCCAGCCGGCCCAAAAGCCGAGGCGGCCGGTCGACGCTGTACGAACAGAGCCGGTGTTCTACGCCGCCTGACAACGAATCAAAAGGGCCCCTCACGCACGGGAGGGGCCCTTTTGCCATCAGGCGGAGCGGTACGCGCTTCCCACCTTGTCCACGATGCCCACCCTTCCCTCTGCGCGGGCGCAGTGCGCGCCGCAGTACCAGTGACCCTCGGCCTCGACTCCCTGGCCGATGATCTGGACTCGGCAGTGCTCGCAGATGGGTGCCATGCGGTGGATCGCGCAGGCGAACGAATCGAATACGTGACGGGAACCGTCCTGGGTCTCCACGGTGAAGGCCAGGTCATAGTCATTGCCACACACTTCGCAACGTGTCATACGCGGCATGGTCAAGGGCAGGGCAGGCTCTGGCAAGCTGACGGCGCTCTGCCGGCCGGAGGTTCTACCTGGTCGGCGTAGCGGCTCATCCTCTCTGCACTTCTGTCACTTCAGCCCCGTCAGTTCCAGGATCTCGTCTGCCCGCTCGTCGGTCAGGACCGGCGCTTCAGACAGCCTTTTCTCCAGCCACTCTTCACGCGTCACAGAATCGTGGATGGTGTCGGTGCTGCTCACGGGGTTGCGTAGGCATGCCGTCGGGGGTGGGCTTGTCGGGCCCGGTACTGGTGGCGTCGTCGAGCGGACCGTGGTGACGCCCGGGGCGTCCTGGGCACCGCCCGGCTTCACCGAACCCCCTGTCCGGCCTGTCCGGAAGCCCGTCCGCCGGGTGGCACACCGTGCTGCGTCCGGACGGAAAGCCGGGAACGCCGGTCGTCGCCACGTGCCGCCGTGCGCCGACCGGAACGGTCCCAGAGCACACGTCGCCGTCCGGGCGACGCGCACCCCCGTGAACATGCCCCACGAACGAGTTGTACGGTCGTGGGGTGTACCGCTTCCTGTTGTCCCGGCAGTGGGTGATTCTCACCCTCGTGGCCCTCCTGCTCATCCCCACGATGATCAAGCTGGGCTTCTGGCAGCTGCACCGCCATGAGCACAAGGTCGCGCTGAACAAGGTGATCTCGCAGTCGCTGACGGCCACGCCGGTGCCCGCAGAGTCGGTCACGGCGCCGGGGCAGCCCGTCAAGCACGCGGACCTGTACCGGCGGGTGACCGCGAAGGGCACCTTCGACACCGCGCACGAGGTCGTCGTGCGGCGCCGCACCAACGCCGACGGCGAGGTCGGCTACCACGTCCTGGCCCCCTTCGACCTGGACGACGGCCGTGTGCTCCTCGTCAACCGGGGGTGGATCGACTCGAACGGCTCACAGACCGCGTTCCCGAAGATCCCGGCGCCCGCGAAGGGCGAGATCACCGTCACCGGGCGGCTGATGCCCGACGAGACGACAGGCGACAGCGGCATCAAGAACATCCAGGGCCTGCCCGACCGCCAGGTCATGCTGATCAACAGCGAGCAGCAGGCCAAGAGCCTCGGCAAGCAGGTCCTCGGCGGGTACATCGAGCAGACCGCGCCCGCGCCCAAGGCCGACTCCCCCGAGCTGATCCCCGACCCCGAGCACAACGACATCGGTCCGCACATGGCGTACGCGATCCAGTGGTGGCTCTTCTCCGCGGGCGTGCCGGTGGGCTGGGTGATCCTGGTCCGCCGGGAGCGCCGCGACCGGGCCGAGGCCGCCGCCTCCGCGACCACGCCGGAAGCGGCCACGGTGGCCGCCTGACCCCCTGGCCCGCCGCCCGCCGCGCCCGCACCTCCTCGACCGGTGTCACCCGGTCGGCCCCCGACCCGGTTGGCCCCGGCCTTCGCCGGGAACTCGCCCCACGTGCACCCACGTATCGAGGACTACGCGCTCATCGGGGACGAACAGACCGCCGCGCTGGTGGGCCGGGACGGGTCCGTCGACTGGCTCTGTCTGCCACGGTTCGACTCGGCCGCCTGCTTCGCCGCGATCCTCGGCGACGAGAACCACGGCCGCTGGCGGATCTCACCCACGGGGGCGGGCCCCTGCACCCGGCGGGCGTACCGGCCGGACACGCTGGTGCTCGACTCCGAATGGGAGACGGACGAGGGCGCGGTCCGCGTGACCGACTTCATGCCACAGCGCGAGCACGCCCCCGATCTCGTCCGCGTCGTCGAAGGGCTCAGCGGCCGGGTGACGGTGCACAGCACACTGCAACTGCGCTTCGACTACGGCTCCGTCGTGCCGTGGGTGCGCAGGGCGGACGGCCAGCGGGTTGCGGTCGCGGGCCCGGACTCGGTGTGGCTGCGCAGCGAACCCGAGGTACGCACCTGGGGCAAGGACTTCCGTACGCACTCGGAGTTCACCGTGGAGGCGGGCGAGAAGGTCGCCTTCGTCCTGACCTGGCATCCCTCGCACCAGTCGCGCCCGCCGCTCATCGACCCGTACGAGGCACTGCGCTCCAGCGTCGAGGACTGGCAGGCGTGGGCGGCGCGCTGCCGTTACGACGGTCCGCACCGGGACGCCGTCGTGCGCTCCCTGATCACCCTGAAGGCCCTCACCTTCGCCCCGACCGGCGGCATCGTCGCCGCCCCCACCACCTCGCTCCCTGAGGAACTCGGCGGCGTCCGCAACTGGGACTACCGCTACTGCTGGCTGCGCGACTCGACCCTCACCCTGGGCGCGCTCCTGTCGGCCGGGTACCACGAGGAGGCGGAGGCCTGGCGCGACTGGCTGCTGCGCGCGGTCGCGGGCGACCCCGCGGACCTGCAGATCATGTACGGCCTCTCCGGTGAGCGCCGGCTGCCCGAGTTCGAGCTGTCGTGGCTGCCCGGCTTCGGGGGCTCGTACCCGGTCCGGATCGGCAACGAGGCCGTCAAGCAGCTCCAACTGGACGTGTACGGCGAGGTCATCGACTCGCTCTCGCTGGCCCGGCGCTCGGGCCTGCCGTCCAAGCCGCACATGTGGCGCCTGCAGTGCGCCCTGATGGAGTTCCTGCGGACCGCCTGGCGGCAGCCGGACGAGGGGATCTGGGAGGTGCGCGGCCCGCGCCGGCACTTCGTGTACTCGAAGGTGATGGCGTGGGTGGCGGCCGACCGCGCCGTCCGGGCGCTGGAGAGCGAACCGGAGCTCGTCGGCGACCTGGAGGGCTGGCGCACCATGCGCGAAGAGGTGCACAAGGAGGTGTGCGAGCACGGCTTCGACATCGAACGCAACACCTTCACGCAGTCCTACGGGTCACGCGAACTGGACGCCTCACTGCTGCTCATCCCCCGCGTCGGTTTCCTGCCGCCCGACGATCCCCGGGTCGTCGGCACCATCGACGCGGTGCGCGCCGAGCTCGAACGCGACGGCTTCCTGCTGCGCCGCTACAGCGACGAGGGCGTCGACGTCGACGGGCTGCCGGGCGGCGAGGGCACCTTCCTCGTCTGCTCGTTCTGGCTCGCGGACGCGCTGCACATGACGGGCCGTACGAAGGAGGCCCGCGAGCTGTTCGAACGGCTGATCGGCCTGGCCAACGACGTGGGGCTGCTGTCCGAGGAGTACGACCCCGTCGCGCGCCGCCAGCTCGGCAACTTCCCACAGGCGTTCAGCCACCTCGGCCTGGTGGGGACCGCCTTCAACCTGTTCGGTGAAGCGCATCCGGGAGGAGCCGAGACGACCGGATAGGGGAGGATGGGGGCCATGGATCTTGGACTGAAGGACCGTGTGTACGTCGTCACGGGAGCCACCCGTGGCCTGGGCAACGCCACCGCGCGCGAGCTGACCGCCGACGGCGCGAAGGTGATCGTCACGGGGCGCGACGAGAAGACCGCCGCCGACGCGGCGTCCGCGCTCGGGCCGAACGCGGTCGGGGTGGCCGCGGACAACTCCGGCCCGGGGACCCCGGACCGGCTGATCGCGGCAGCCCGCGCGCACTTCGGCGGCTTCGACGGCATCCTGATCAGCGTCGGCGGCCCGCCGCCCGGGTTCGTCGCGGACAACACGGACGAGCAGTGGACGGCCGCCTTCGAGTCCGTCTTCCTGGGCGCGGTCCGGCTGGCCCGCGCGGCCGCCGCGGAGCTCGGCGAGGGCGGCGTCATCGGCTTCGTGCTCTCCGGCTCGGTCTACGAGCCGATCCCGGGCCTGACCATCTCCAACGGTCTGCGTCCCGGTCTCGCGGGCTTCGCCAAGTCCCTCGCCGACGAACTGGGACCGCGCGGCATCCGTGTCCTGGGCCTGCTCCCGGCCCGCATCGACACGGACCGCGTGCGCGAGCTCGACGGCCTCTCCGCCGACCCGGAGGCCACCCGTGCGGCCAACGAGTCGCGGATTCCGCTGCGCCGCTACGGCACCCCGGAGGAGTTCGGCCGCACGGCGGCGTTCCTGCTCTCGCCCGCCGCGTCGTATCTGACGGGCATCATGATGCCGGTGGACGGCGGCGTGCGGAGCGGGTTCTGAGTCCGCTCGGACGCCTGAGGGACTAACTCACCCTTTCGGCCCCGTGCTTGACCCCGCGGAGGCGTACCTCCGCGGGGAGCGCGGCGAGGCCCGCGGAGTCCCGGGCGTGCGCCAGGGCCTGCGTCGTCAGCAGATGCAGCGCGTGCCCGGGGTCGACATGCGGCTGCAGCAGGAGCTGGACCCGGGTCCCGGGAGCGCCGCGTCGCCCGGTCAGCTGGACCTGGGCTCGTTCGACACCGTCCAACCGCCCCGCCTCGTCGCCCAGTACGCCCTCCAGGGCCCGCCCGCGCAGCAGCGCCCCCTCGCCGTCGCCGGTGTCGACGAGCACCTCCGCGAGCCGGCGCCGCCGCAGTACGGCCGACAGCCACCACAGGCAGAGCAGGACGACGACCGCGAGAGTGGCGATGACGGTCGGCCACCACCAGCCCTGGTCCCGCCACCGGGTCCGCTCGGCGGCGCTCAGCAGCACGTCGTGCCGCCCGTCGTGGATCCACCAGGAGGGCGGCCGGGCGCCCAGTCCGACGGCGAGCACGGAGCCGCCGAGGACCAGCAGCGCGAGCCCGACGATTCCCAGCAGGACACGGTTGACGATCCTGAGCACCGCCCTCACCCCTTCCGGCCCGGGCGCGCGACATGCACCGACAGGGCGGGCGGCCGGACGAGCCCGAGTCCCCGGATGCCGTCGGCGAGCGTGGCGTCCAGGTCGGCCCGTACGTCGTCGAGTGCGCGGAAGTGCGAGACCGCCCGCACGTCGACCTTCCTGCGCCCCATCCGTACCCGGACCGACCGCACGCCGGAGACCTCCATGGCCCGGTCGCGCAGCGCCGTCGCGGCGGCGTCCCGGTGCAGCCCGGCCCGTACGTCGGGATGAGTGCGCCGCATCGGCAGGACGTCGCGCAGCCCCGGCGTCACCGCGAGGACGATCAGCCAGAGTCCGAGGGCCGCGGCGAGGCAGGCGCCGACGAGCACCCAGGTGTCGTCGAGGGGCCGTTCGGCGAGCTGCCGGGCGAGGGACCTGCGCCAGTGCGAGGCGGGCCGGTGGGCACGTACGGCCGCGACGTCGTACAGCAGGACGCCCGCACCCACGAGGACCAGCAGCGCGACGATCCCCGCGGGGACGCGGCGCACCGACCAGAACCGGCCCTGCCCGCCGTTCGCGTCGTCGACGGCGGGCGGCGGGTCGTAGTCGGCCGCGGAGGCGGACTGGCCGAGTTCGCCCTCGGCCGGTGGGCTGCCCGCGTCCGTCTTCTCCAGGACGGGCATGCGTCGGGTGGTGTTCTCGGAGCCCTGGGGCTCGCTCATCGCGTCCTCCCCTGTGCCGCGGCGGCCGCCGGTACCAGGTGCAGCCGCTCGACCTGGACCGTCACCTCCGGCACTTCCATCCCCGTCAACTCGTCTACCCGCTCGGCGACATGTCGACGCACCGCGTTGCAGCGGCCGCCGATGTCGGAGGGGTAGCCGAGTTCGAGGTGGACGCGGACGCGGGCGATTCCGTGGTGAACGACGACCGTCGCGTGCGGGGGCACGGCATCCGGGGACAGCGTGTCCAGGGCCTCGCGGGCGGCCTGCGCGGCGATCTTCGCCACGACCCGGTCGGCGATCCGGGTCGCGCCGCGCCCGGCCGCCTCGACGGCCGTCGGGGGCCGTCGGGTGTCACCGAGCGGGCCGGTCACGGGCGTCACCGCCGCCGGTCGTCGCGGGGACGGAAGAAGTCACCGAGGTCCAGGTCGCCTTCGAGGAACCGTCCGACGACGAACCCGACGGCACCCAGGGCGGCCACGAGCAGAAACGCCCCGAAGCCCCCGAAGTACCCGGCGAAGCCCAGCGCCATTCCGGCGATCATGCCGATCACGGCCAAGCTCATGGTGCGCTCCTCAGCGGTTCGACGGCCGGGATGTCGTGGGCCGCCCCGCGGCCGGGCCGGTCACTGGAGCCGCGCCTCCGGCTCTTCATCTTCTTCCTCGGGAAGCTTCACATCACTCACCGCGATGTTGACCTCGACGACCTCGAGTCCCGTCATGCGCTCCACGGCCGCGATGACGTTCTCGCGGACGGCGCGGGCGACGTCCCCGATCGACACGCCGTACTCGACGACGATCTCCAGGTCGAGCGCGGTCTGGAGCTCCCCGACCTCGGCCTTGACGCCTCGCGAGACGGACTTGGACCCCCCTGGCACTCGGTCGCGCACAGCCCCGAAGGTCCGGCTCAGCCCACTGCCCATCGCATGGACACCGAGCACGTCCCGGGCGGCGAGTCCGGCGATCTTCTCCACGACACCGTCGGCGATCGTGGTCCGCCCCCGCATGGCGGGATCACCGCCGCCGCGCTTGGTGACCCCGGGCTTGCGGCTCTGCGGGGCTTCCTTCTCGCTCCCGGGGCTGTCCGTCCGGTTCTGCTCCGTCATGTCGGTCATCGCCGTACGTCCCTTTCGGTCGTCCTCCTTGCCCACAGTAGGTCCGGACGCGGGCTCGCGCGCCAGGGATGCGGCAGGCTGGAGCAATGACCGCTGATCGATGGACGCAGGCAGTACGGCGGCAGCTCGGGCTCGGGCGCCTGCTCCCGCTCGGGCATCCGCGCGACGGCGCCTGGATCGCCGAGGAGGCGGCCGAGGCGTTTCTGCGGCGCGGGGCGGCCGGCGTGCCCGGTGTCCGCCTCGGCACGCTCCGGATCGCCCTCGCGGACCCGGACCTGGTCCACGACCCCGTCGTACCGCCGCCGCCCAGCGCGCTGCCGCCCGGTCCACTGCGTATCGTCGCGGAGTTCACGGCCGAGGCGGACCCGACGGCCCCCGGGGTCGAGCCGCTTCCCACGACCGCGGCCCGCCTGCGCGTGACTCTGGCCGAGGCGGCCGAACCCCTCGGCCTGACGGTCACGGCGATCGACCTGAAGGTGACAGGGCTGGGGGATGTCTCCGCGCCGCCGACCGCCGTACGCCCCACCGCCCCGCGTCCGGCCGCCGTACCGACGACCCCCGACGAGGCCCGGGCGGCCACCGCCGCCCTGTCCGTGCCGGGGGTACTTCACCTGACGGACGTCCTGGGCCATCCGGTGCACATCGAGAACGTCCCCGGCAAGGACCCCGTCCTCGCCCGCCGCCACGTCCGCGTCGAACTGGCGGTCGCCGCGACGGAGCGAACGGCGGACGTGGCAAGAGCCGTCAGAACAGCGGTCGCGGACGCCCTGCCGGACACCCCGTCAGTGACGGCACTGGTGACGTCCGTCGAGCAGCAAGGACGACCTCACTCCCCCAGACCGGCAAGGTCCCGCAGTCGCCGGGCCTGAGCCGCCCGCTCGACGACCCGCTGCTCCTCGTACGTCCGCTCCTGCGCCCCCCGCAGCAATGCCTTGGTCTCGACGACCGCGTCCCGAGGCGCGGCCAACACCGCACCGGCGAGGTCCCGCACGGCATCCTCGAGCTGGTCGACAGGCACCGCGAGATTGGCGAGCCCCGTGCGCTCGGCCTCCTCGGCCGACACGAAGCGACCCGTGGCGCAGATCTCCAGCGCACGGGCGTATCCGACCAGGCTCACCAGCGGATGCGTTCCCGTCAGATCGGGAACGAGCCCGAGGCTGGTCTCGCGCATGGCGAACTGCACGTCGTCCGCGACGACGCGCAGGTCACAGGCGAGCGCCAGCTGGAAACCCGCACCGATGGCGTGCCCCTGCACGGCGGCAATGGACACGACGTCGCTGCGCCGCCACCAGGTGAACGCCTCCTGGTACTCGGCGATGGTCGCGTCGAGCTCAGCGTCGGCCCCGCGCGCGAGGTCGATGAACGACGGCTCGCCGTCGAACCCCTCGGGCGTGAACGCCTGCCGGTCGAGCCCG
Organism: Streptomyces sp. NPDC007095; assembly: GCF_040634475.1. Classification (NCBI taxonomy): domain Bacteria; kingdom Bacillati; phylum Actinomycetota; class Actinomycetes; order Kitasatosporales; family Streptomycetaceae; genus Streptomyces; species Streptomyces sp. NPDC007095. The sequence continues at coordinate 19,305 of NZ_JBEYFS010000020.1, read as the reverse complement.
GCCGAGAACGACTGGCCCTCGGCACGCAGCACGACCACACGGACAGTGCCCGGCAACGACCGGCCGGCCTCCGTCAACGCCCGCCACAGAGCGGGACTTTGGGCGTTGCGCTTGGCCGGATTGGTCAGCGTCACCGTGGCGATCGCGTCGTCGACGGTGAGCCGTACGCCGTCCTTGTCGAGTACGGGGTCAAGATCGTTGTCGAGCGAAGCCATGGGCTGCCTCCGATGGGTGCGGTCGGATCAGACGCGTACCTCGTGAAGGACACGAGGAACACACCTAAGTGACTGCACAGTAACCACCCGGTCGATCACCCGACCGACCGGGTGGCCACCACCGAAGCCGATGGGGACGCCCGGCCTCAGGCCGAGGCGGCCTTCTTGCCCCGCGTCGCTCCGCCACGCCCTCGCAGCGTGACGCCCGACTCGCTGAGCATCCGGTGCACGAATCCATACGAACGGCCGGTTTCTTCGGCCAGCGCTCGAATGCTCGCACCGGAGTCGTACTTCTTCTTCAGGTCTGCCGCGAGCTTGTCGCGCGCGGCGCCGGTTACCCGGCTGCCCTTCTTCAGAGTCTCGGCCACCCGTGCCTCCTCATGGGAAGTGCGCTCTGGACTTCTCATGATCACCCCTCAAGGGCTTCATGGCCACCCATTCGGCAAGGTCCGTGAGACACGGTTTTGACGACAGGAGCCCGTCCTCACAAGTGGAATCACAGGGTCCGCGCTGCTCTGTCCGTACGACCGAACGGGTTCTTCCGCGAAGTGCCAGGTCAGCGACGCAAGACGGCCGAGCCCTTGGGAACAAAGGACTCGGCCGCGAAATGAATGTAGGACACACCTCGGTACGAGGAGATCTCACGCAGATGGTGGATCACGGATCGGCCGAATGATCCATACGCAGTGGATCAGTCATTCGATCACGGCGCGCTGACGGCGGCCCCGGAGCTGTCCGGGAGGCCGTACGAGGGCTCAGGCGAGGGCGACGAGGTCCGCGTAGTCGGAGCCCCACAGGTCCTCGACACCGTCCGGCAGCAGAATGATCCGCTCGGGCTGGAGCGCCTCGACGGCGCCCTCGTCGTGGGTGACGAGGACGACGGCGCCCTTGTAGGTGCGCAGCGCGCCGAGGATCTCCTCCCGGCTGGCCGGGTCGAGGTTGTTCGTCGGCTCGTCGAGGAGGAGGACGTTCGCGGAGGAGACCACGAGGGTCGCCAGCGCGAGACGGGTCTTCTCGCCGCCGGAGAGGACCCCGGCCGGCTTGTCGACGTCGTCGCCGGAGAACAGGAACGAGCCGAGCGTCTTGCGGACCTCGACCAGGTCCAGGTCGGGGGCGGCGGAGCGCATGTTCTCCAGGACCGTGCGCTCGGGGTCGAGGGTCTCGTGCTCCTGCGCGTAGTACCCGAGCTTGAGACCGTGGCCCTCTATGACCTGGCCGGTGTCGGGCTGCTCGGCGCCGCCGAGCAGCTTCAGCAGGGTCGTCTTGCCGGCGCCGTTGAGGCCCAGGATGACCACGCGCGAGCCCTTGTCGATGGCCAGGTCGACATCGGTGAAGATCTCCAGCGAGCCGTACGACTTCGACAGGCCCTCGGCCATCAGCGGGGTCTTGCCGCAGGGCGCGGGCTCCGGGAAGCGCAGCTTGGCGACCTTGTCGGAGACGCGGACCGCCTCGAGGCCGGCCAGCAGCTTGTCGGCGCGCTTGGCCATGTTCTGTGCGGCCACCGTCTTGGTGGCCTTGGCGCGCATCTTGTCCGCCTGCGAGTTCAGTGCGGCGGCCTTCTTCTCGGCGTTCTGCCGTTCGCGCTTGCGGCGCTTCTCGTCGGCCTCGCGCTGCTGCTGGTAGAGCTTCCAGCCCATGTTGTAGACGTCGATCTGGGCCCGGTTGGCGTCCAGGTAGAAGACCTTGTTGACGACCGTCTCGACGAGGTCGACGTCGTGGGAGATCACGATGAAGCCGCCGCGGTAGGTCTTCAGGTAGTCGCGCAGCCAGACGATCGAGTCGGCGTCGAGGTGGTTGGTCGGCTCGTCGAGCAGGAGCGTGTCGGCGTCCGAGAACAGGATGCGGGCCAGCTCGACACGGCGGCGCTGACCGCCGGAGAGCGTGTGCAGGGGCTGGCCGAGCACGCGGTCGGGCAGGTTGAGGGCGGCGGCGATGGTGGCGGCCTCGGCCTCGGCGGAGTACCCGCCCTTGGTGAGGAACTCGGTCTCCTGGCGCTCGTACTGCCGCATGGCCTTCTCTCGGGTGGCGCCCGAGCCGTTGGCGATGCGCTGTTCGTTCTCCCGCATCTTGCGGATCAGGGTGTCCAGGCCGCGCGCGGAGAGGATGCGGTCGGTGGCGAGGACGTCGAGGTCGCCGGTGCGGGGGTCCTGGGGCAGATAGCCGACCTCGCCGGAGCGGGCGACGGTGCCGGAGGCGGGGATGCCCTCGCCGGCCAGGACCTTGGTCAGGGTCGTCTTGCCCGCGCCGTTGCGGCCGACCAGGCCGATGCGGTCGCCCTTGGTGATGCGGAAGGTGGCGGACTCGATGAGGATGCGGGCGCCGGCGCGCAGCTCGATACCGGAGGCGGAGATCACGGACAGACTCCAGGGCAGGGTCGTTGGCGGGGTGGACGGCTGAGGACGTTCCCGCCGTCTAATGCGCGAGGAGAATGGCCATGGGCCAAGTCTAACGGGGCCGTGCAACCACTTTCCCTGAGTGCGCGTGTTCGGCACTGTGACGCTCGCCCTGCCACGCGTTGCCCAGCGGCATGCGGTGCGGGGTGATTCTGCCCAGGTCGTCGACGGCGACGAGCTCGCTGGTCCAGCTGTCGCCGGTGGCGCAGGGCTGTGCGATCAGGAGCGCCTCGCCGTGACGCAGCGCACGTTCGGGGGCGAAGGAGCAGCCGTACCGGGCGGGCAGGGTCCAGCGCAGGTCCCCGTCGGCGATGCGGTAGGCCGCGACGCGCCGCGGGGTGATGACGGCGAGCATGCGGGCGCCCAGGGACCGCAGCACTCCGCCCGCCCCGTGGTCCGCGAGCCACCCGGCGGCGCCGGGAAGGGCCCGGTGCCAGCGCACGGCGCTGCCGTCGCCGCGCGCGGTGTCGGTGACCAGTCCGTCGTCCCACAGCGCGATCGCGTGCCCACGCGCGGGGAGCACGGCCACCGGACGGCGGCCCTCGCGCGCATAGGTCCAGCGGGGGTGGCCGGTCGCCCCGCCGTAGGCCTCGACGGCGGCCTTCGTGGTGCGCAGCGGGGGCTGTCGTGTCCCGTGCCCGTGCACCACGCGCGTGTGGGCGGTGAGGCGGTCTCCATAGGGCGCGGGGCGCGCTTCGTGGGCCGCGGTGAGCAGCAGGGCGACGGCGACGGGGAGCAGGGCGCGGGCGGCGCGGCGGCGGGCGACGGGGGGGGAAGGAGCCGGGGGGCCGGGGGGTCCGTGACCGCCGTGGCGGACCGTGCCGCCGCCGCCTCGACCAGCACAGCGATCATCTCGCCCCCATCTGCACCACTCGCCGCGCCTGGGACCTGTCCGGCCGTTCAGGCGCACGGACCAGGCGCACGGACCAGGCGGAGAGCCTAGGCGCGGGCGGTGGGAACGCCCGTCGGGACACGGCGGGCGGCGGGGGCGCGTCGCCTGTTCGGCCCTCCGCCCGGCGCCGGACCCGTGAGGGCGTACGAGGATGGCGCCAGGGAGCGACGTACGCCGAGGTGCGAAGCCGTACGCAGAGGGTGGTGTGCCCATGCAGTTCGACGACGACGCCGACCTGGACACCTCCGACGTGCAGGATGTGCGCGGCAGTCGGATCCCCGGTGGCAGGGCGACCGTCGGGGGTGGCATCGCGGGTCTGATCGCCCTGATCCTCGGGCTGTTCTTCGGAGTCGGGCCCGATCAGCTCGGGCTGTCCTCCGGCAACGACCAGCCCGCGGTGACCACTTCCTCGCTCGACCAGATCAAGCAGACCTGCCGGACGGGGCGGGACGCGAACGCCAGGGAGGACTGCCGGATGGTGGCGGTGGTCAACAGCGTGCAGGACTTCTGGGCGCGGGAGTTCGCGCGGCGCGGCGGTACGTACACGCGCTCGCCGACCGTCTTCTTCAGCGGGCGGGTGAACACCGCGTGCGGCACCGCGACCTCGGCGGTCGGGCCCTTCTACTGTCCCGGTGACCGCAAGGTCTATCTGGACCTGGGCTTCTTCGACGACCTGCGGACCAAGTTCGGCTCCAGCGGAGGGCCGTTCGCGCAGGCGTACGTGGTGGCGCACGAGTACGGGCATCACGTGCAGGACCTGATGGGGACGCTGGGCAGGGCCCAGAGCGGTGTCGCGGGCGCGAACAGCAACTCGGTGAAGGTGGAGTTGCAGGCGGACTGCTACGCCGGGGTGTGGGCGCACCACGCGACGACGACGAAGGACCCGTCGACGGGCAGGCCGTTGATCACGAACCTCACTCCGGCCGACATCCGGGACGGGCTGGACGCGGCGGCCGCCGTCGGCGACGACCGGATCCAGCAGGAGTTCCAGGGCCGGGTGACCCCGGAGACGTGGACGCACGGCTCGTCCGCTCAGCGGCAGCAGTGGTTCTACCAGGGCTATCGCACCGGTGACATGGCGCAGTGCAACACCTTCCGCTGAGACCGCGGACGCGGCGAAGGGAAGACCGCGGACGCGGCGCGCGCCGGGCGGCTTCCGCTCTCCGGGGCGTTGTCAGTGGCCGGTGCAAGACTGGGCAGCGGGTGACATTCTGGCCCAGCATGACGAGTTCCGGTGGGAGTGATCGGCATGGCAGGTACGGACGGCGGGCGACCGAGCATCTACCCGACACTGCTGTACGCGGACGCGAACGCGGCGATCAGGCAGCTCACGGAGGCCTTCGGCTTCTCGGAGGTCTCCGTGTACGAGAGTGAGGACGGCACGGTGATGCACGCCGAGCTGGTCCAGGGCCACGGCGCGGTGATGCTCGGCTCCAAGGGCCGCGGTGGCGTCTTCGACGGCGCGATGAAGGACGCGGGCCCCGCGGGGGTGTACGTGGTCGTGGACGACGTCGACGCACACCACCAGCGCGCCGTGGACCACGGCGCGGAGATCGTCATGCCCCCGACCGACCAGGACTACGGCTCGCGGGACTACCTGGCCCGGGACGCCGAGGGCAACATCTGGAGCTTCGGCACGTACGCCCCGGAGATACGTGACTGATCCGGGAGCGCGGGGCCGATCCGAAGGACAGGTCCTAGCTGCCTCCGGTGTGGACCTGGAAGGCGGCGCGGCGTACGGCCTTGGCGAGGGCCGGGTCCGGGTGGGCGGCGGCGAGCGCGACCAGGACCTGGACGGTGCGGGGATGGCCGACGGCGCGCACCTCGTCGAGCAGCGCGGGCACGGTGGGCTGCACCGCGGACTCCAGATGGCGCACGAGGAGCGGCGCCTCACCGTGGTCGGCGACGGCGGCGGCGGTGTCGACCCAGAGCCAGGTGGACTCTTCGCGGGTGAGGACCTCGTGGGCGTCCTCCGGGTCGTGGCCGTCGTGCTCGGCCAGCCACAGCAGGGCGTAGGGGCGCAGCCAGGACTCGTCGGCCACGGCGCGTACGTCGGGCTCGGCGGGGGCGCCGACCACGCGCAGCGCCTCGAAGGCGAGTCCGCGGGTGAGGGCGTCCTCGCCGCGGGCGGCTTCGAGGAGTTCGGTGACGGCGCTGCCGACGGGGCGGGCGGCGAGCCAGGCGCGGTACTCGGCGCGGGCCGCGTTCGGGCGCAGCTGGGCGCAGCCGCGGAGCATGTCCGAGGCGGGCTGTTCGATGTTCCCGGCGGGGCTCTGCGCGGCGACGCAGATCTGCTCCAGCTTGACCCAGACCGCCCAGCTGCCGAGCGGGGTGAGCGTGGCCTGCCCGGCGGCGCAGGTGAGCGCGCCGACGGAGGCGAGAGCGTGCAGGGCCCAGTCGAGGAGGGGAGCGAGGGGGGCGTCCGCGATCTCGGCGGCCTCCGGGGCGGGCTCCGGCTGGGGGCCGTAGGGGATTTCGCAGCGTTCGGTGCGCAGTTCGGTGACGCGCTGTTCGAGGAGGTCGAGGAGCTGCTCCATGGGGACGGGCCCGGCGGAGAGCTGGAGGAAGGAGAGCACCTGGGGCATCGCGGAGACGACCTCGGCGACGGCGGACGCCTCGCGGTCGGCCGGCTCGGGGTGGGCGAGCGACCAGGCGTCGAAGAGGGCGACCCAGCCGCGCAGGACGGCGCTGTCGTCGCGGTTCCAGGCGCGCAGTCGCCAGCCGGGGCGGGCGATGTCGCCGTGCACCTCGACGAGGCCGGCGAGGCGTGCGGTGTCCCAGTCCGCGCGGACCTGAGCCGGGGTCAGGCCCAACTCCTCGGCGGCCCGTTCGGCGGTCGCGTCGGCGAGGGTGCCCTTGCCGTCGGGGGTGGCGCCGTCGCTCCCCGGGCCGAGCGAGGCGTCGGCCCAGCGGGCGACACGGGCCGCGGCGGCGAGGCCGGTGCGGGCCATACGGGCCAGTTCCGCGGGCGGCGGTGTGCCCTCGGGGGGCCGGGGTGCGGGTCGGCGCGAGCTGCGCTGGGTCACCGCTCGGGGGGCGGAAGCCAGGGGGCGCGAGCGGACGAGTCGGAGCCTGGAGTCGCGCGGGTTACGGGACGTCACGGGTGCAGTCTTCCGGTTGACGGTCCGAAAACCCAAACGGAATGTCACAGCAGGCGACAGGGGTGGCCAATGGACAGGGTTCCGAGGGGGCTCGACACGTGTGAACGAGGCCTTGCACGAGTTGACCGGGGCCCAACCGGAAGCCTCGGGGGCGGCTCCGCCGCGAGGGCGTGCGGGGAATGGCTGTGCGGTCTCTGTGGGGACTCCGCCCGGAGGGCGTTGGTGGGGGCGGGGTGGCTACATCAGGGGGGTCAGGAAGCGGCGCAGGGCCTCTTCGTAGTTCGGGGCGGCGTTCCACATGGCGCCGTGGGAGGCGTTCGGGACCGTGTGCAGGGTGACCAGGTCCGGACGGCTCTCGGCGAGGCGGCGTGAGGGGCCCCAGGGGGCGATCGTGTCGTCCGGGCCGTGCACGATCAGGGTCGGGACCTTGAGCTGGCCGGGGTCGGCAGCTTCCCGGATCCGGTCGCCGTGCACACCGGTGCGGCCCTGCGCGGCACGGACCGCGAGGGGCAGCAGGACGCTGGGCGTGTGGCGGGCCGAGGCGAGGGCGCGCAGCGTGGCTCCCCAGTCGAGGACGGGCGAGTCCAGGATCAGCCCGGAGATCCGCTCGCGCAGGGCGGAGTGCGCGGCGGCGCGCAGGGCCATGGTGGCGCCGATGGACCAGCCGTACAGGACGACCTGGTCGGCGCCGTAGCGCACGGCGTAACGCACGGCGGCGTCCAGGTCGCGCCACTCGGTCTCGCCGAGGTGGTTGAGGCCGTCCGGGGAGCGGGGTGCGCCGAGGTCGCCGCGGTAGGCGAGGTCGAGCACGGGGAGCCGGTTGCGGTGCAGGAACTCCATCACGTTCATGGGGTGCTCGCGGGTGGTGCCGAGCCCGTGCACCGTGATCACCCAGGTGGTGCGGGTGCCGGGCACGAACCAGGCGGGCAGCGGGCCGAGCTCGCCGGGGACGTCCACGTCGGCGTGGTCGAGACCTAGGGCGCTGCCGGGGTTGCCGATGTACAGGTTGGGGGTGAGCCACGCCTTGTCACCGGTCTCCAGGGTGCCGTGGGTGACGCGTTCGAGGCGGCGTACGACCGTGTCGGCGGAGTGGGGTGTGGAGTCCAGGACGGGACCGACGACCGCGTGGGAGCCGTCGCCCGTGAGGCCGTACCTTCCCGGGCGCAGGGAGGCCAGGTCGCGGGTGAGCGTGATCCGGCCCGCGGCCGTGGAGTGCACGGTGAGCCGGGGCTCGGTGGGCAGTGGCCTGCCGGGCGGCGCCTTCAGTGCGGCGTCGCTGGCGAACCTGCCCGCCGCCACGGAGGCTGCGCCCGCGGCCAGGGCTACGGAGACGGCCGCGGCCGTCGCTTTGACAGTACGCACGGGTTCAGTCTCCCGGCGCGGCCCCCGGTCGGCCAGCGGGAGCGGGCGGTGGGCTCCCGCCTCGGGGTGCGCGGGCTCGTTCTCCGGCACCGGGCGCGCACCGGCACCACCGGGTCGCCGCACCGCGCCGGATCAGCGGGGACCGGCCCCGCCGCCCTGCCCGTAGCGCCCCAGCCGCTCCCCCGCCTCTTCCACCTGTTCCGGCGAGAGCAGCGTCGGGGACAGGCCGGGCACGGACGACGCCAGGAGCCAGACGCGGGACATCCATTCCAGTTGGGCGGTGCGGTCGAACGCCTGGGACAGCGAGGCTCCGTAGGCGATGGTGCCGTGGTTCTGGAGGAGGCAGGCCGTGCGGCCGGTGAGGGCCTGGAGCATGTTCTCGGCCAACTCCGGGGTGCCGTAGGTCGCATAGGGGGCAACTCGGACCGGGCCGCCGAGGGCGCCCGCCATGTAGTGGATCAGGGGGAGCTCGGGGACGAGGGCCGAGACGGCCGTCGCGTGCGCGGCGTGGGTGTGGACGACGGCCCGCGCGTCGGTGGCGCGGTGGATCGCGAGATGCATCGGCAGTTCGCTCGTCGCAGCGAGCGAACCGAGGACCTGCCGGCCCTCGAGGTCCACACCGACGGCGTCTTCGGGCCTCAGCCGGTCGTAGGGCACTCCCGTCGGTGTGACCAGGACCGTGTCGCCGACCCGGACGGAGACGTTGCCCGACGTACCGACGACCAGACCGTCGGCCACCGTCCGGCGGGCCGTCGCGACGAGCTCGTCCCACGCGGCCGCCACCTCCCGCTCGCGCGCGCCCGGCGCGCTCGCCCCCACGTCCCGCACTTCCCGTGCGTCCCGCCGCTGCTCAGCCATGCGGCGATCCTGCCAGGCAGGGACGTCAACCCGCTGTCGGCGAGGGCACTTTAGGGCGGAAGACAAGCGTCCGTAAGGCTGCATAGTGGGACATATCACCCTCCTGGGGTGATTGGCTGGCGATCGACGGGCTTTCAACGATCTTCCAATAGCCTCTGGAGGATTTGTCACGCACGTCGCCATTCCGGGGGAAAACATGGCTCGTGACCACAAACCACTCCTTCGCCGTGCCCGCGTCCTCGCGTCGGCGGCCGCCATGGCGGCGCTCACCGCCGCGGGGACCGCCCTCGCCGGGGCCCCGGTCGCCGCGGCGGCCAAACCCAAGGGCCACGACGTCTCCTCGCACCAGAAGAACGTCGACTGGCGGAGCGCGAAGGCGAAGGGCGCCCGGTTCGTCTATGTGAAGGCGACCGAGTCCCACACGTACCGCAATCCGTACTTCGCCCGGCAGTACGACGGGGCGCGCGACGCGGGGATCCTCCGCGGCGCCTACCACTTCGCGGTGCCGGACAAGTCGTCCGGCGCCACCCAGGCCGCGTACTTCGTGCGCAACGGCGGTGCCTGGCGCGCGGACGGCTGGACGCTGCCGCCCGCGCTCGACATGGAGTACAACCCGTATGACAAGAAGCACAAGTGCTACGGCCTGAGCAAGGCCAGGATCGTGAGCTGGATCCAGGCGTTCAGCGACGAACTCGAACGGGAGACCGGCCGCCGTCCGGTCATCTACACGACCACCCACTGGTGGAACACCTGCACCGGCGGCAGCGGCACCTTCGCCGCGAACCACGCCCTGTGGCTCGCCCGCTACGACTCCGCGGACACGGGCGCGTTGCCGGCCGGCTGGTCGACGTGGACGTTCTGGCAGTACGACAACAGCGGCACGCTCCCGGGTGACCAGAATCTCTTCAACGGATCAATGACCCGGCTCAAGCAGTTCGCCACCGGCTAGAAGCCCTCGAACAACCCCCGCCGGAACCGGAGATTCCGCCTCCGTTCGAACAACTGGTAAGCCATCGGGCCGCCCCTCCCGCACACTGGTCATCACAAGCGGAGGGGCGGTCCACCGTTTGAGACACCCCAGCGCCCGCCCCAGTTCACCTTCCGTTCACTCAGGTTGCCTACGGTCCACCTGCCACTGACGCCAAACAGAAGCCTGGGTAAATGGAACACATCACGCTCCTCCTCGGAATCGTGATCGTCACCGCTCTCGTGTTCGATTTCACGAACGGTTTCCACGACACTGCCAACGCGATGGCGACCACCATCTCGACCGGCGCTCTGAAGCCCAAGACGGCGGTGGCCATGTCCGCCGTGCTGAACCTGGTCGGCGCGTTCCTCTCCGTGGAGGTCGCCAAGACGATCTCCGGCGGGATCATCAACGAAGAGGGCATACGCGTCCAAGTGATCTTCGCGGCGCTCGTCGGCGCCATCCTCTGGAATCTGCTGACCTGGCTTCTGGGTCTGCCCTCCAGTTCCTCCCACGCACTGTTCGGCGGCCTGATCGGCGCCGCGGTCATGTCGGCCGGCTGGTCGTCGGTGAACGGCTCGACCGTCGTCACCAAGGTGCTGATCCCCGCGGTCGCCGCGCCCATCGTGGCCGGACTCGCCGCGATGCTGGCCACCCGGCTGACGTACCGGATCGGCAACCGCGCCGACGAGAAGGCGACCGCCAAGGGCTACCGCGCCGGCCAGATCGCCTCCGCCGGCCTGGTCTCCCTGGCGCACGGCACGAACGACGCCCAGAAGACGATGGGCATCATCACCCTCGCGCTGGTCACCGGCGGCGTCATCGCCCCGGGCTCGAACCCCCCGCTGTGGGTCATCGTCTCGGCCGGTACGGCCATCGCGCTCGGCACCTACCTGGGCGGCTGGCGCATCATCCGCACCATGGGCAAGGGCCTCACGGACCTCGCGCCGCCGCAGGGCTTCGCCGCCCAGACCAGCGCCGCGACGGCCATCCTGGCCTCCTCGCACATCGGCTTCTCCCTCTCCACCACCCAGGTCTGCTCCGGCGCAGTGATGGGCTCGGGCATCGGCCGCAAGGGCGGCGTGGTCCGCTGGTCGACCGCGACCCGGATGTTCGTCGCCTGGGGCCTGACCCTGCCGGCCGCCGGTCTGGCCGGCGCCTCCGCCGAGTTCCTGACCAAGCAGGGCACGTGGGGCATCGTCCTCACCGGCGCGCTGCTCGTCGCCGGCGCCGGCACCATCTGGAAGCTCTCCCGCCGCCAGCCGGTCACCGTCGACAACGTCAACGACGTCGACGCCGAGCCCGCGGGCGTCGTCACCGCCGCGATCGCCGCCGTCACCCCGCCGCCCGCGGGCCCCGTCACCGGCGACCTGTCCGGCGACCTGAAGACCACCATCCCGTCCCCGGACGCGGAGCCCACCCGCCCGGCCACGGTGTAAGGACAGAACAGCATGCACATCGACTGGGCAGCCCTCGGCTCCGTCTTCGGAGTCAGCCTCGTGACCACCGTCGGCCTCGTCGGCCTCTTCACCCTCGGCATCGTCGGCCTCTCCAAGCGCGAGTCCGCGTCCGCCCAGGGCGGCTCCGCGACCCTCGCGGTCACCGGCGCGTACGTCTGCTTCGCGGCGTGCGCCGCGGCGGTGGCGTACGGCATCTTCCTGATCGTCGGCAAGTAACCCAAAACGGGCACCACTTCGAGTGGGGTGCGGGACGGATCACCGTCCCGCACCCCACCTGTATGTGGGCCTTCGCACACTCTCCCCGCGCAGGTCAACAGCAAGTTGACGGGTCTTCCAACCCGTGGTGGACTGCCGGAGCCAAGTACGGCGACAGAAGAGGAAGCCGGTGTGAATCCGGCGCGGTCCCGCCACTGTGACCGGGGAAGGAACTCCCCGGGAGCCAGGAACTCTCCCCGCCGGTCTCGTCGAACCAGGGCGTGGACACCCTGAGTGAGGACATAACGCCATGCGCGGCTGCCCAAGTGCCCTGCGAGCGACGGTTCCACCCGACCTGACGGTCGGCTGACCCCGTGCGTGCCGATCGCGTCTTCGCGTACGGCGCCGCCGCCGGACTCCTCGGTGACCTGCTGCTCGGCGATCCCCGCCGGGGGCATCCGGTCGCCGCGTTCGGGCGGAGCGCGGGCACCGTGGAGCGGGTGCTGTGGCGGGACCACCGCGGGTGGGGCGCGCTGCACACCGCCGTGTGTGTGGGCGGTGCCGCCGGACTCGCCGCCGTCGCTTCCCGTGCCGTACGCCCCTCACGTGCCGCGTCCGTCGTGCTGACGGCCGCCGCCACCTGGGCCGTCGTCGGGGGCACCACGCTCGGGCGGGAGGCCCGGGCGATCGGTGGCGCCCTCGCGGACGGGGAGATCGAGACGGCCCGGGAGCGGCTGCCGCATCTGTGCGGGCGCGATCCCCAGGCCCTCGACGCCGACGGCATCGCGCGCGCCGTCGTCGAGTCCGTCGCCGAGAACACCTCCGACGCCGTGGTGGGCGCCCTGGTGTGGGGGGCCGTGGGCGGAGTCCCGGGGCTCGTGGGCTTTCGGGCCGTCAACACCCTTGACGCGATGGTCGGTCACAGGTCGCCCAGGTACCGGCGGTACGGGTGGGCCTCGGCTCGGCTCGACGACGTCGCCGGGTGGCCGGGGGCTCGTCTCACCGCCGTGCTCGCCGCCCTCGCGGGTGACAGTCCACGAGGGGCCGTACGGGCCTGGCGCGCCGACGCCGTCAAGCATCCGAGCCCCAACGCCGGGCCCGTGGAGGCCTCGTTCGCGGGGGCGCTCGGAGTGCGTCTGGGCGGCACCCTCTCCTACGGGGGCCGCGTCGAGCACCGGCCCGAACTCAACGGCGCCGGGCGCGCCGTACACGTCGACGACATCGAACGGGCCGTACGGCTGTCACGGCGTGTCGGCTGGCTCGCCCTCGGCGTGAGTGCCGGCGGGCGGCTGCTCGTACAGAGGCTGCTCGTACAGAGGCTGCTCAGGAAGGGGCGTACGTCATGAGCGGCGGGCTGCTCGTCGCCGGGACCACCTCCGACGCCGGCAAAAGCGTCGTGACCGCCGGGATCTGCCGGTGGCTGGTGCGGCAGGGCGTCAAGGTCGCGCCCTTCAAGGCGCAGAACATGTCCCTGAACTCGTTCGTGACGCGCGAGGGCGCCGAGATAGGGCGCGCGCAGGCCATGCAGGCACAGGCCGCCAGGGTGGAGCCGACCGCGCTCATGAACCCCGTGCTGCTCAAGCCGGGCAGCGACCGGAGCAGTCAGGTCGTCCTCATGGGCAGGCCCGTGGGCGAGATGACCGCCCGTGGCTACCACGGCGGGCGGCAGGAAGCCCTCCTCACCACCGTGCTGGACTGCCTCGCCGAGTTGCGGGGCACGTATGACGCGGTGATCTGTGAGGGGGCCGGCAGTCCTGCCGAGATCAATCTGCGGCGGACCGACATCGTGAACATGGGGATCGCGCGCAATGCGCGGCTGCCCGTGCTCGTCGTCGGCGACATCGACCGCGGGGGTGTGTTCGCCTCGTTCTTCGGGACGGTCGCACTGCTGTCGCGCGAGGACCAGGAGTTCGTCGCCGGGTTCCTCGTCAACAAGTTCAGGGGGGACGTCTCCCTGCTCGAGCCGGGGCTCGACATGCTCCACGGCCTCACCGGGCGGCGTACGTACGGCGTCCTGCCCTTCCGGCACGGCCTCGGCATCGACGAGGAGGACGGGCTGCGGGTGTCGCTGCGGGGAGCGGTCCGGGAGTCCCGGGTGACCTCCCCCGTGGGCGAGGACGTGCTGCGCGTCGCCGTCTGCGCGATCCCGCTGATGTCCAACTTCACGGACGTGGACGCGCTGGCCGCCGAGCCGGGTGTCGTCGTGCGGTTCGTGGACCGGGCCGAGGAGCTGGCCGACGCCGACCTCGTCGTCGTCCCCGGCACCCGGGGGACGGTGAAGGCGCTGGAGTGGCTGCGCGAGCGCGGACTCGCGGACGCCATCCTGCGCAGAGCCGCCGAGGGGCGGCCCGTACTGGGCATCTGCGGCGGCTTCCAGGTCCTCGGTGAGCACATCGAGGACGAGGTCGAATCGCGCGCCGGTCACGTCGACGGACTCGGGCTCCTGCCCGTCCGGGTGCGGTTCGCACGCGAGAAGACCCTGACCCGGCCCGTCGGGGAGGCCCTCGGCGAGCACGTCGAGGGGTACGAGATCCATCACGGTGTCGCCGAAGTCATGGGCGGTGAGCCGTTCCTGGACGGGTGCCGGGTCGGCGCCGTCTGGGGCACGCACTGGCACGGCTCGCTGGAGTCGGACGGCTTCCGGCGCGCCTTCCTGCGCGAGGTGGCGGCCGCCGCGAGCCGTCGTTTCGTGCCGGCCGCCGACACGTCGTTCGCGGCGCTGCGCGAGGAGCAGCTGGACCGGCTCGGCGATCTGATCGAGGAACACGCGGACACGGACGCGCTGTGGCGGCTCATCGAGTCGGGCGCGCCGCAAGGACTGCCTTTCATTCCACCGGGAGCGCCCGCATGAGCACAGTGTTGTTGTTGTCGACCGCCGACACCGATCTGCTGGCGGCGCGTGCCTCCGGCGCCCCGTACCGGATCGGCAACCCGACCCGGGTGGATGCCGAGGCCGAACTGCCGTCCCTCGTCGAGGGCGCGGACATCGCCGTCGTACGGCTCCTGGGCGGCAAGCGTGCCTGGGAGGAGGGCCTGCGGAAGCTGAAGGCCTCGGGCATCCCCACCGTGCTGCTCGGCGGGGAGTCCGTGCCCGACGCCGAACTGATGGCGGAGTCGTCGGTGCCCGCCGGTGTCGTCGCCGAGGCGCTGCGCTACCTGGTCGAGGGCGGCCCGGACAACCTCACCGAACTGGCCCGGTTCCTCTCCGACACCGTGCTGCTGACGGGCGAGGGCTTCGAGGAGCCGCGGAAGATGCCGGAGTACGGCGTCCACGGCGAGCGCGCGTTCGTCGAGGGCCGCCCGACCGTCGGCGTGCTCTTCTACCGGGCCCACCAGCTGTCCGGCAACACCGCGTTCGTGGACACGCTGTGCGACGCGATCGAGGCGCGCGGCGCCAACGCGCTGGCCGTGTACTGCGGTTCGCTGCGCGGCGCCGACGCGGGCCTGTACGAGATCCTCGGCAAGGCGGACACACTGGTCGCCACCGTGCTCGCGGCGGGCGGCACACACGCCTCGGAGGCGTCCGCGGGCGGCGACGAGGAGGCCTGGGACATCGGCGCGCTCGCCGACCTGAACGTCCCTGTGCTGCAAGGGCTCTGCCTGACCTCGTCCAGGAGTGCCTGGGCCGCGTCGGACGCCGCCCTCTCCCCCATGGACGCGGCGATGCAGGTCGCGATCCCGGAGTTCGACGGCCGTCTGATCACCGTCCCCTTCTCCTTCAAGGAGCAGGGTCCCGACGAGGTGCCGGTCTACGTCGCCGACCCCGAGCGGTCCGCGCGGGTCGCCGGAATCGCCGTACGGCACGCCCGGCTGAAGCACAAGCCGAACGCGGACAAGAAGCTCGCGCTCGTCTTCACCGCCTACCCGACCAAGCACTCCCGGGTCGGCAACGCGGTGGGCCTCGACACGCCCGCCTCGGCGGTACGGGTGCTCGACGCGCTGCGGGACGCCGGGTACGTCGTCGAAGGGCACCCCGACAACGGCGACGAGTTGATCCACCGGCTCATCAACGCCGGTGGCCACGACGTCGAATGGCTCACCGAGGAGCAGCTCGCCGCCGCCCCCGCGCGCGTGCCGCTCGCCGACTACCGGGCGTGGTTCGACAAGCTCGGCCCCGAGCTGCGCGACGGCATGCTGGAGACGTGGGGCGAGCCGCCGGGCAGCCTGTACGTGGACGGCGACGACATCGTCCTGGCGTCCCTCCAGTTCGGGAACGTCGTCGTGATGATCCAGCCGCCGCGCGGCTTCGGCGAGAACCCGATCGCGATCTACCACGACCCGGACATGCCTCCGTCGCACCACTACATGGCCGCGTACCGCTGGCTCGAAAACAGCTTCGGCGCCGACGCCGTCGTGCACATGGGCAAGCACGGCACGATGGAGTGGCTGCCGGGCAAGGGCCTCGGGCTCAGCGGCGGCTGCGCGCCGGACGCCGTCCTCGGCGAACTCCCGCTCATCTACCCCTTCATCGTCAACGACCCCGGCGAGGGCACCCAGGCCAAGCGGCGCGGCCACGCCACGGTCGTCGACCACCTCGTACCGCCGATGGCCCGCGCGGACACCTACGGCGACCTCGCGAAGCTGGAGCAGCTCCTCGACGAGTACGCGCTGGTGTCCGACCTGGACCCGACGAAGGCCCCGGCGGTCCGCGCGCAGATCTGGACGCTGGTCAAGGCGGCGGAACTGCACCACGACCTGCATGTCGACGAGCAGCCGGACGACGGCGACTTCGACGAGTTCGTGATGCACATCGACGGCTATCTGTGCGAGATCAAGGACGTGCAGATCCGCGACGGCCTGCACATCCTCGGCGGCGGCCCGGAGGCCGAGCCGCGCGTCAACCTCGTGCTGGCCGTGCTGCGCGCCTCCCAGGTGTGGGGCGGCACCGCGAACGCGCTGCCGGGTCTGCGGGCCTGCCTCGCCGAGTACTTCGGGCTGGTCGAGAAGGAGCTGCTCGCCGAGCCGGGCGCGCCGGTGAAGGTGCCGGTGGAGCTCACGGACCTCGTCGAGGGCCCGGCACGGACCGGGGCCGACGCGATCGACCTGCTGGAGCAGCTGTGCCGCCGGATCGCGGAGGGCATGGAGGAGCGCGGCTGGGTGACGTCCGAGAGCACCGCTCTCGTGCGGGAGGTGCTGGGCGTCGAACTCCCCGACGCCGTCGCGGTGCTGGAGTTCGCCTGCCGTGAGGTCGTGCCGCGCCTGGCCCGGACGACGGACGAGATCACCCACATCCTGCGCGCCCTGGACGGCGGTTACGTCCCCGCGGGCCCGTCGGGCTCACCGACCCGCGGGCTGGTGAACGTCCTGCCGACCGGCCGCAACTTCTACTCGGTCGACCCCAAGGCGATCCCGTCCAGGCTGAGCTGGGAGGTCGGGCAGTCGCTCGCCGACTCCCTGGTGCAGCGGTATCTGCAGGACACGGGCGAGTACCCGAAGTCCGTCGGTCTGACGGTCTGGGGCACGTCCGCGATGCGCACCCAGGGCGACGACATCGCCGAGATCCTCGCGCTGCTCGGCTGCCGCCCGGTCTGGGACGACGCCTCGCGCCGCGTGACCGGTTTCGACGTGGTGGGCCTGGAGGAGCTGGGCCGGCCGCGCATCGACGTCACGGTCCGCATCTCCGGCTTCTTCCGGGACGCGTTCCCTCACGTCGTGGGCCTGATCGACGACGCGGTGCGCGCGGTGGCCGAGCTCGACGAGCCCGCCGACCGCAACTACGTCCGCGCGCACGCCGACGAGGACACCGCCGAGCACGGCGACCGGCGCCGCGCCACCTCCCGTATCTTCGGCTCCAAGCCGGGCGCGTACGGCGCCGGTCTCCTCCCCCTGATCGACGCCCGCAACTGGCGCTCCGACGCCGACCTCGCCGAGGTGTACGCGGTGTGGGGCGGCTACGCCTACGGGCGTGGGCTCGACGGGCGGGCGGCGCGCGGGGACATGGAGATCGCGTTCCGGCGGATCGCCGTCGCCGCGAAGAACGTCGACACCCGCGAGCACGACCTCGTCGACGCCGACGACTACTTCCAGTACCACGGCGGCATGGTCGCGATGGTCCGGCACCTGACGGGCGCGAGCCCGGAGGCCTACGTCGGCGACTCGGCCGTACCCGACCAGGTGAAGACCCGCACGCTGGGCGAGGAGACCCACCGCGTCTTCCGCGCCCGGGTCGTCAACCCGCGCTGGATGGCCGCCATGCGACGGCACGGCTACAAGGGCGCCTTCGAGATGGCGGCGACCGTCGACTACCTCTTCGGGTACGACGCCACGGCCGGGGTCGTGGACGACTGGATGTACGAGAAGCTCAGCGCGGAGTACGTCTTCGACGCGGAGAACCGGGACTTCATGAAGAAGTCCAACCCGTGGGCGCTGCGCGGCATCACGGAACGTCTCCTCGAGGCCGCCGACCGGGGGCTGTGGGCCGAACCGGACGCGGACACGCTGGAGCGGCTGCGCGCCACCTATCTGGAGCTCGAAGGCGACTTGGAGGGCGACGACCAGTGAGTACCCCGTTCCCGTTCACGGCCGTGGTCGGCCAGGACGACCTGCGGCTCGCGCTGCTGCTGAACGCCGTGTCGCCCGCCGTGGGCGGTGTGCTCGTCCGCGGTGAGAAGGGCACGGCCAAGTCCACGGCCGTACGCGCCCTCTCGGCGCTCATGCCGGGGGTGGACGTCGTCGCCGGGTGCCGGTTCTCGTGCGACCCGGCCGGCCCCGACCCGGCGTGTCCCGACGGTCCGCACGAGCCGGGCGCGTTCGAGACCCGGCCGGCCCGCATGGTCGAGCTGCCCGTCGGCGCCTCCGAGGACCGGCTCGTGGGCGCGCTCGACATCGAGCGGGCGCTCGCGGAGGGTGTGAAGGCCTTCGAGCCGGGGCTGCTGGCCGACGCGCACCGCGGGATCCTGTACGTCGACGAGGTCAACCTCCTCCACGACCACCTGGTCGACCTGCTGCTGGACGCCGCCGCCATGGGCGCCTCGTACGTCGAGCGCGAAGGCGTCTCCGTACGACACGCGGCACGCTTCCTGCTCGTGGGGACCATGAACCCCGAAGAGGGCGAGCTGCGGCCGCAGTTGCTCGACCGGTTCGGGCTGACCGTCGAGGTGGCCGCCTCGCGGGAGCCCGACCAGCGGGTCGAGGTCGTGCGGCGCAGGCTCGCCTACGACGACGATCCGGCGGGCTTCGCGGAGCGCTGGTCCGACGAGGAGTCCGCCGTACGGGCCCGGATCGTGGCGGCGCGGGAGCTGTTGCCGTCCGTGCGGCTCGGGGACCCGGCGCTGCGGCAGATCGCGGCGACCTGCGCGGCCTTCGAGGTGGACGGCATGCGGGCCGACATCGTCATGGCACGGACCGCGACCGCGCTCGCCGCGTGGGCGGGACGGACCGAAGTGCTGGCGGAGGACGTACGTCAGGCCGCGCTGCTCGCGCTGCCGCACCGGCGGCGGCGCAACCCCTTCGACGCGCCGGGGCTCGACGAGGACAAGCTCGACGAGACGCTGGAGGAGTTCGGGGGTCCGGACGAGGGTTCTTCCGGCGAAGGTTCTTCCGACGACGATCCGGACGGGGACCCGGATCCGGATCCGGACGGCCCCGGCGGCGGTGGGCAGCCGCCTCAGGACGGGCCGGACGGCGACTCCCCCGCCGGTGACGTCCCGGCGCAGGGCGAGCCCTCGGACGACGGGCAGGCGCCGGCCGCGCTGGGCGCCGGCGAGCAGTCCCCCGTACGGGCCGCCGAACCATTTCGCACGAAGGTGCTGAGCGTGCCGGGGCTCGGCGAGGGCGCGGCCGGGCGGCGTACCACGTCCTGATTCTCAACCGCGTGCAGCGCCCGGACGGCACCTGGGGTGCGCTCGACACAAGGCGCCTCT
>NZ_JBEYFS010000019.1:0-79205 GCF_040634475.1 Streptomyces sp. NPDC007095 | reverse complement strand
GGCCCGCAGCCGCCGCAGCTGGTCGCGCTCGGCGGCGGTCAGCTCGGCGAAGTCCCGGTGGCGCAGTACGTCGGTGGAGTCGGCCAGCACGGCCACGGGTACGGCGTCCTCGGCCCGCGCCGCCGGGCGGGGCACCCTACCGGCGCCGCGCAGGACCGTCCGGGTCCGCGGCGGGGGAGCGGACCGGGCCGGGGCGCCGCCGGGACGGCCGCCGAAGTACGCCGCGAAGACCCGCTCGTAGCGCTCCAGGTCGTCCTGGCTCCCGCACAGGGTGAGACGGCCCGCCCAGTACACGTCCGAGCGCGCACCGGGATCGAGCACGCCGAGCGCGCCCAGGAAGGCCTGCACGCGGTCGGGCGCGGCGTCGACGCCGGCGGCGCGCAACGCCCGGGCGAACCCGACGACCACGGCGGACGCGTCGACGGTGCGCCGTTGTCCCACCTCGTCCCCGCCGTCTCCGCCGTTCTCAAGGTTCCGGCCGTTCCGGCCGTCCTTGCCATCGCTGCCGTCCACGCTGTTCACGTCTCCCGCGCCGCGAGGATCGCCGCCAGATCCAGCCCCCGCGCGCGCTCGGTGTCCTCCCGGTACTTCAGTACCGACCCCAGGGTCGCCACCGCCAGCTCCGCGTCCACCTCGCTCGCCCCGAGCGCGTCCAGGGCCTCCGCCCAGTCGATGGTCTCCGCGACCCCGGGCGGCTTGACCAGGTCCTCGGCGCGCAGGGCCTGCGCGAGCGCGGTCACCTGCTCGGCCAGCCGCTCCGTGACCCGCGGCAACCGCCTCCGCACGATGGCGAGTTCACGGGCGAACCCGGGATGGTCGAACCAGTGGTAGAGGCACCTGCGTTTCAGCGCGTCGTGCACTTCGCGGGTCCGGTTCGAGGTGAGCACCACGACGGGCGGCAGCTGCGCCCGCAGTGTGCCCAGTTCCGGAATGGTGATCGTGTACTCGGACAGCAGTTCCAGCAGGAACGCCTCGAACTCGTCGTCGGCGCGGTCGATCTCGTCCACCAGCAGCACCGACGGCTGGGTCTCCAGCGCCCGCAGCAGCGGACGCGTGACGAGGAACCGCCGGTCGTACAGTTCCCCTTCGAGCCGGTCGGCATCCGTCACACCCGCCGCCTCGGCCGCCCGCAGATGGAGCAGCTGACGCGGGAAGTCCCAGTCGTACAGGGCCTGGGAGGCGTCGATGCCCTCGTAGCACTGGAGCCGGATCAGCGGGGCGTCCATCGCCTCGGCCAGGGCGGACGCGAGTGCGGTCTTGCCCACGCCCGCGTCACCCTCGCAGAACAGCGGCCGGTGCAGCCGCAGCGCCAGGAAGCAGGCCACGGCCAGCCCGTCGTCGACGAGATACCCCGTCTTCTCCAGGCGGGCCCGCACGTCCGCCGGACCGCTCACCTCGTGCATGGGCGCTACTCCAGGGCGGCCAGCACCGCGCGTCGCGTGAGCACCCGGGCCAGGTGCGCGCGGTACTCGGGTGAGCCCGAGGGGTCGGACGAGGGGTGCGTGCCCTCCGCAGCCGCCTCGGCGGCCCGTGCCACCGCGCCCGGTTCGGCGTCGGCGCCGGTGAGCGCCGCCTCGGTGGACGTGGCCCGCAGGGGCGTGGAGCCCATGTTGGTCAGCCCGATCCGGGACTCGGCGAGGTGTCCGTCGTCCCGCCGGACGAGCGCCGCCACGCCGACCACCGCCCAGGCCTGCGCGACCCGCTGGAACTTCTCGTAGTGGAAGCCCCACCCCTCGGTCGACGGGATCTCCACCTGCACCAGCAGTTCGTCCGGGCGCAGCGCGGTCTGCAGATAATCGAGGAAGAACTCGCGGGCCGGGATCGCGCGCCGCCCGTCCGGTCCGACCGCGATCAGGGTCGCGTCGAGCGCGAGGACCACGGCGGGCAGGTCACCGGCCGGATCGGCGTGTGCGAGCGAACCGCCGAAGGTGCCGCGATGGCGTACGGCGGGATCGGCGACCGTGGCGGTGGCCGCCGCCAGCAGTCCGGCGTGCCGGCGCACCAGCGGGTCGCGGATGACGTCGTGGTGCGAGGTCATCGCGCCGATGACCAGCGTGCCGGCGTCCTCGCGGATCCCGCGCAGCTCCGGGATCCGGCCGACGTCGACGACCAGTTCGGGGAAGGCGAGCCGCAGCCGGAGCAGGGGCAGCAGGCTCTGCCCGCCGGCCAGCACCTTCGCGTCCTCGCCCGCCTGCGCGAGCGTGCGCACGGCTTCGTCGACGCTCGCGGGCCTCACGTAGTCGAATGCGGGGGGAATCATGCCGACGCCTCCTCACCGGAGCGGGCGGACCCGTCCGCCGCCCGAGCGGACCGAAGCGCTTCCCAGACCCGCTGCGGCGTGCAGGGCATCCGTACCTCGGTCACTCCGAGCGGGCGCAGCGCGTCCACGATCGCGTTGACGACGGCGGGCGTGGAGGCGATGGTCCCCGACTCCCCGACTCCCTTGGAACCCAGGGGATTCGATGTCGCCGGTGTCTCCGTCCGGTCCGTCACGAACTCGGGCAGGTCGGCCGCCGAGGGCACGAGGTAGTCGGCCATCGTGCCCGAGACGAGGTTGCCCTCGTCGTCGTACACGGCCTCCTCGTACAGTGCCTGCGCGATTCCCTGCGCGACCCCGCCGTGCACCTGCCCCTCGACGATCATCGGGTTGATGACGCTGCCGACGTCGTCGACGCAGACGTACGAGCGGATGGTGGTCCGTCCGGTCTCGGTGTCGACCTCGACCGCGCACAGGTGGGTGCCGTGCGGGTAGGAGAAGTTGTCCGGGTCGAGCAGGTGCTCGGCGTTGATGGTGGGTTCCATGCCATCGGGCAGGTCGTGCGAGGAGAACGTCTCGAACGCGACCTCCTGGATGGTCTTGCGCGCCTCCGGCGAGCCCTTCACGGAGAACACGCCGTGCGTGAACTCCAGGTCGTGCTCGCTCGCCTCCAGCAGGTGCGCGGCCACCTTCCGCGCCTTCTCCACCACCTTCCGCGCCGCGTGGTGCACCGCGGCCCCGCCCACGACGAGCGAGCGCGAGCCGTAGGTGTCCATGCCCTGGGGGGCTGCCCTGGTGTCGCCGTGCACCACCTCGATGTCCTCGAAGGGCACCCCGAGCACATCGGCGGCGATCTGGCTCCAGCAGGTCACATGGCCCTGTCCGTGCGGGCTGGTGCCGGTGACCACCTCGACCTTGCCGGTGGGCAGCATGCGGATGCTCGCCGCCTCCCAGCCTCCGGCCGCGTACCGCAGGTCACGCAGCACCCGGCTGGGCGCGAGCCCGCACATCTCGGTGTACGTGGACACGCCGATGCCCAGGCGTACCAAGTCGCCGCGCCGGTTGCGGTCCGCCTGCTCGGCGCGCAGCTTGTCGTATCCGAAGAGGGCGAGCGCCTTGTCCGTGGCGGCCTCGTAGTTGCCGCTGTCGTAGGTCAGACCCGCGATGGACGTGTACGGGAACTCCTCGTGCCTGATCCAGTTGAGCCGCCTCAACTCGACGGGATCCAGGTCGAGTTCGACGGCCAGCTCGTCCATGATCCGTTCGATGGCGTACGTCGCCTCGGGGCGTCCCGCGCCGCGGTAGGCGTCGGTCGGCGTCCTGGTCGTGAAGACGCCGGTGCACGTGAAGTCGTATGCGTCCATCTTGTAGATCGCCGGGTACATGAAGGCGCCCAGGATCGGGATGCCCGGAGTGACGAGCATCAGATAGGCGCCCATGTCGGCGAGGAGGTCGACCTTGAGGCCGAGCAGCCTGCCCTCGCTGGTGGCGGCGATCTCGATGTCCTGGATCATGCCGCGGCCGTGATGGGTCGCGAGATAGCCCTCGGAGCGCGACTCGGTCCACTTCACGGGCCGTCCGAGCCGCCGGGCGACGGTCAGGGCGAGGGCCTCCTCGCCGTACACCTGGAGCTTGGAGCCGAAGCCGCCGCCGACGTCAGGGGCGATCACACGCAACTTCTGCTCGGGGATGCCGGTGACGACGGCGAGCATGATCCGCAGGATGTGCGGGATCTGCGTGGCCGAGTAGACGGTGTACTCGCCGGAGGCGGCGAGCGGGGTGACCACGACGGCGCGCGGCTCCATCGCGTTGGGGATCAGGCGCTGCTGGTGGTAGCGGCGCTTCAGGACGACGTCCGCGCGCTCCCGCACGGCCGCGTAGTTCTCGCCGGTCGCCAGCGGCCAGACGTAGCAGCGGTTGGTGCCCTTGTCGGAGTGGACCAGTGGGGCGTCCTCGGCGAGGGCCGCCTCCAGGTCGAGCACCGGCGGGAGAGGTGTGTAGTCGACCTCGACGGCCTCCAGGGCGTCGGCGGCCGCGTACCGGTCGCGGGCCACGACGACGGCCACCGGGTCTCCCGCGTACCGGACCTCGTCGACCGCGATCGGCGGGTGGTCGGGCAGCACGATGTCCTCGGTGACCGGCCAGGCGCAGGGGAGTGAGCCGAGGCCCTCGGCGAGATCCTGGCCGGTGAACGCGGCGATCACGCCGGGGCGCTCGCGGGCGGGTGCGACGTCGATCCGGTCGATCCGGGCGTGTGCCATGGGGCTGCGCAGGATGGCCAGGTGGAGCAGTCCGTTGACGTTGATGTTGTCGGTCCAGTTGGTCTGCCCGGTGACCAGACGGGCGTCCTCCTTGCGCGGCCGGGAGCGGCCGACCTCGGGTTCGACGATCTGGTCCGTCACGGCGAGACCTCCTGTCCCGAGGCGGCGAGGACCGCGCGCACGATGTTCTGGTAGCCGGTGCACCGGCAGAGGTTGCCCTCCAGGGCCTCCCGAACCTCCTGCGGTCCCGGGGCCGGGTTCTCGCGCAGCAGATCGCGGGCCGCCATGATCATCCCGGGGGTGCAGTAGCCGCACTGGAGCGCGTGCCGCTCGTGGAACGCCTTCTGGAGCACATGCCACTCACCGTCGTGCGCCAGTCCCTGGATGGTGGTCACTTCGCTCCCGTCCGCCTGGACGGCGAGGACCGAGCAGCTCTTGACGGTCTCCCCGTCCACGTCGACCGTGCAGGCCCCGCAGTTCGACGTGTCGCAGCCGATCGGGGTGCCGGTCAGACCCAGGTGGTCGCGCAGGTAGTGGACCAGGAGAAGGCGGGGCTCGACCTCGTCCTCGTACGTCGTGCCGTCCACCTTCACCGAAATGCGGGTCATGTGCCCTCCCGGAGAGCCAGGTGAGGGGTATCAACCACTTTACGTGGTGTGCGTCACTCTAGGGCCGGGCGGGGAGGGCGGCGAGTGCTGCGGCGGGGATTTGTTGAGCGTTAATCCGTTGCTGCAGGGCGAGGCCGCCTGCTCCACTGAGAAGGAAGCGTCCGCCAAGATCAGGGAGCAGCAATGCGCACACCGTTCATGTCCACCCAGGAAGGAATCACTCCCACTCCAAAGGACATGACACCCGGTGCATATGCTCAACCTGGGAATCCTGGCGCACGTAGACGCCGGTAAGACAAGCCTGACCGAGCGGCTGCTGCACTCGGTCGGAGTCATCGACGAGATCGGCAGCGTCGACGACGGGAACACGCAGACCGACTCCCTCGCGCTGGAGCGGCAGCGCGGTATCACGATCAAGTCCGCCGTGGTCTCGTTCGCGGTCGACGACGTGACCGTCAATCTGATCGACACCCCGGGACACCCGGACTTCATCGCCGAGGTGGAGCGGGTGCTGAGCGTGCTCGACGGCGCCGTGCTGGTGATCTCCGCCGTGGAGGGCGTGCAGGCGCAGACCCGTGTGCTGATGCGGACGCTCCGGCGGCTGCGCATTCCCACGCTCGTCTTCGTCAACAAGATCGACCGCGGCGGGGCGTGCCCCGAGCGTGTGCTCGACGCCGTCGCGGCGCGGCTCACACGGGCGATCGTCCCCATGGGCGAGGTCCGGGCACAGGGCACGCGGGACGCCCGCTTCGGCCTGTTCGACGAGGCGCGGCTCGGCGCGCCGCTGCTCGACCTGCTCACCGAGCACGACGACGCGCTGCTCGCCGCGTACGTCGAGGGCCGGGTGTCGTACGACCTGATCCGCGCCGCTCTTGTGCGGCAGACCGGGCAGGCCCTGGTGCATCCGGTGTTCTTCGGCTCGGCCGTGACGGGGGCGGGGGTCGACGAACTGATCACGGGGATCAAGCAGTTGCTGCCGCGCGCCGAGACCGACGTCGACGGCCCGGTCTCGGGCAGCGTCTTCAAGGTCGAGCGTGGGCCCGCCGGGGAGAAGATCGCGTACGCCCGGATGTTCGCAGGGACGCTGCGGACGCGCGACCGCCTGCCCCTGGGCGACGGAGAGGAGGGCAGGGTCACCGCGATCAGCGTCTTCGACCGGGGGGCGGCGGTGCGCGAGCAGTCCGTGGCCGCGGGGCGGATCGGCAAGCTCTGGGGCCTCGCGGACATCCGTGTCGGCGACACCATCGGCGTACCGCGGAAGTCGTCGGCCGGCGAGCACCACTTCTCGCCCCCGACCCTCGAAACCGTCGTCGAACCCTGCCGTCCGGCCGACAAGGGCGCACTGCACGGCGCCCTCACCCAATTGGCCGAGCAGGACCCCCTGATCGATCTGCGCCAGGACGAGAGGCGCAAGGAGATCTCCGTGTCGCTCTACGGAGAGGTGCAGAAGGAGGTCATCGAGGCGACTCTGGCCGATGAGTTCGGCATCGACGTCCTGTTCCGCGAGACGACACCGCTGTGCATCGAGCGGCCCCTCGGCAGGGGTGCGGCGGTCGAGTTCAACAAGAAGGACTCCAATCCCTTTCTCGCGACCGTCGGCCTGCGCATCGATCCGGCCCCGGTCGGGTCCGGGGTGGAGTTCCGGCTGGAGGTCGAGCTCGGAGCGATGCCGTACGCGTTCTTCAAGGCGGTCGAGGACACCGTGAAGGAGACCCTCGCGCAGGGAATCCACGGCTGGCAGGTGACGGACTGCACGGTCACCATGACCCACTCCGGCTATTCGCCCCGGCAGAGCCACGCCCACCAGGGCTTCGACAAGAGCATGTCCAGCACGGGTGCCGACTTCCGGGGCCTGACCCCACTGGTCGTGATGGACGCGCTGAGGGCGGCGGGCACCCAGGTGTACGAGCCGATGCACCGATTCAGGCTGGAGGCCCCGGCGGACACGCTGGGCGCGGTGCTGCCGGTGCTGGCGAAACAGGGAGCCGTCGCGGGGACCACCGAGCTGCGGGGCGCTTCGTGCGTGCTGGAGGGCCGGATCCCGGTCGCCCGGGTCCATGGGCTGGAGCGGCAGCTCCCGGGGCTGACCCGCGGCGAGGGCGAGCTGGAATGCGCCTTCGACCACTACGCACCGGTCCTGCGGGGCACGGTCCCCGACCGCCCGCGCACCGACCTCAACCCGCTGGACCGCAAGGAGTACCTGCTGAACGTGACGCGGAGGGTCGGCGCCTGATCCCGCACACGGCGACACGTCTCCCAAAAAGATCTACAGAAGACCTCCAGAAGATGAAACTTACTCTGGAGTCAGAAGTATTGACGCCTTCTTGCGCACCGGCGACTGTTGTGGACATGTCGAAGTTACGTGCGCGTCTGCTCGGCGTCCTCGTACTCCTCACCGGCTTCCTCTCGGCGGTGGGCGCCCAGCCCGCCGCCGCGGACGGACTCCCCGACTCCCTGTGGTTCGACGCACCGGCGTCGGCCACCCTCACGGTCGACAAGGGCCGCTTCCTCGACGGACTCGGCCGCGAGGTCGTCCTGCGCGGCTACAACGTCTCCGGCGAGACGAAACTCGAAGAGAACAGCGGCCTGCCCTTCGCCTCGGTCGCCGACGCCAAGAAGTCCGCGACGGCCCTGCGGGCCCTCGGCGGCGGCAACTCCGTGCGCTTCCTGCTCTCCTGGGCCCACGCCGAACCCGTACGCGGCCAGGTCGACTCCACGTACCTCGCCGCCGCCACCGACCAGATACGCGCCTTCCTCGACGCCGGAATCCGTGTGTATCCCGACTTCCACCAGGACCTCTACTCCCGCTACCTCTTCAACTCGGGCAGTTGGTACACCGGTGACGGCGCCCCCAAGTGGGCCGTGGACGCCGGGAACTACCCGAGCGAGTCCTGCGGCATCTGCATCTTCTGGGGCCAGAACATCACCCAGAACGGTGCCGTGAAGCAGGCACAGTACGACTTCTGGCACAACGCGTACGGCGTCCAGGACGCCTTCCTCACCACGGCCCAGGCCAGCATGGCCTACGTCAAACAGCACCTCACCACGGCCCAGTTCGCGGGCCTCGTCGGCTTCGACCCGTTCAACGAGCCGTACGCGGGCACCTACGACTCCGGGCAGACCAGCCGCACCTGGGAGCGGGACCTGCTCTGGCCGTTCTATGTGAAGTTCCGGGCCCGGATGGACGCGGCCGGCTGGCAGGACAAACCCGCCTTCGTCGAGGCCAACCTCTTCTGGAACTCCAACATCGACTCCCAGAAGCAGGAGGGCGGCCTGCTCGACGCGGGCACACTCGGCCCGCGCTATGTCTTCAACACCCACTTCTACGACCAGAAGGCCATCTCGGGCATCCTCATGTGGGGCAACGCCGGGGACGGCCAGTACGCCACCGACTTCGGGACGGTCCGCGACCGCGCATCGAGCGCGGGGACTACGGCGATCGTCAGTGAGTTCGGCCATCCGCTGTCGGGAACGGTCTCCGGCAAGGCCCCGACCGTCGACAAGGCCATGTACCAGGCCCTCGACTCCCGTCTCCCGGGCGCCACCTGGTGGACCAAGCCGGTGTCCTCCGGCCCGGTGCTCTCCGGTACCCAGTGGCAGTGGGACATCTACAGCGGACGCCATCACGAGCTGATGAACGGCAACGCGAGCAAGGTTCTCACCACGGGCGACGCCTGGAACGACGAGGATCTGTCCGCCGTACGCCTCGACGACTCGGGCACGGCCGTCCTGCGTCAGGACGCCCGCCTGCTCGACCGGCTCTATCCGAGCGCGACCTCGGGCAGCACGGTCGCCTTCACCTACGAGGACCGCTCCCGGGACGGCTCCACCACCCTGACCTGGAACCCGGTTCCGTCGTCCCTGCCGCACGTCTCCCAACTGGTGGGATCGGGCCAGTACGGGCTGCTCCTGTGGCGCTCGGCCGGCGGCAGCGCTCCCACCGAACTCCATCTGCCGGCGTCCTTCCCGACCGCGTCCACGACGGTGGTCTCCGACCTCGGGGCGACGATCTCCCCGCCCGCCTACAGCACGACCACCCCGATCGCCGTGGCCCCCGAGCCGGGCGGCACCGGCAGTCGCCGACTGCTGCTCACCGCACCGGACTCGGAGACCCTGCACTACGCGCTGGTCACGAACGGGGCGACGGCCCCGTCCGCCGATCTGCTGAGCGCGGCCCGTTCCGAACTGAGTTCCTGGGCCGCCTCGTCGGTCAACTAGTCGAAGGACCGGTCCAGTTCGCCTCCACATGGCCGAGGCGAACACGCTGGGGGTGGTCACCGACCGGCACCGACACCGTCTTCTGCCCCGTGGCGAAGTCGATGGCGGTGACCTGGTCGGCGCCGCTCTCGGAGATGATGCAGTCCTTGCCGTCACCGCTGACGGTCGCCCAGTACGGCTTGGAGGCGGTGACGAGCGGGCCCTCCTGGAGGGTGGCCCGGTCGACGACGGTCGCGTAGTCGTCCATCGTTCCGGCGACGCACAGTTTGGTGCCGGACGGGTTCATCGAAATGCCGTGGTGGCGCGAGTCGTTGACCCAAGTCGTGCGGTCGGTGCTGGTCGCGGGGTTCATCGGCAGGGTCTTCACCCGGGTGATCCGGTCGGAGGCCACGTCGTACTCCAGGAAGCCGTTGAAGAACGACACCTGGAAGTACAGCTTGGACTCGTCGGGGCTGAAGACGGCGGGCCGGACCGCGTCGGAGAAGTCGGTGAGGCCGATGGCGTCCAGCCGCTGGCGCATGTCGATCACTCTGACCTGCTTGTAGGTGGTCGCGTCGACGACGGTGATGTGCCGGTCGCCCTTCGTCCAGTCCAGCCACGGGTCGTCGAGTGCGGTGTTCACATCGCCGATGGCCATGTTCCAGATGTACTTGCCGTCCCGCGTGAAGATGTTCTCGTGCGGCTTGTCGCCGGTGCCGAAGGAGCCCAGCTGCTTACCGGTGTTGATGTCGAGCACGTGCACGGTGTTCGCGGTCGACGCGGAGACCGCGACGCGGGTGCCGTCGGGGGAGACGGCCATGTGGTCGGAGCGGTAACCCGACACGGGGAAACGCCAGTTGATCTTGTCGGTGGCGAGGTCGATCGAGACTACGTCGGCGAAGCTGGGGCGGGAGACGACCACCGACTTGCCGTCGGGCGTGGAGTACATGTCGTCCACGAGCTGGTCGTGTCCCTCGCCGACGCCGTTTCGGATGGCCAGGAAGTAGATCCACTTGATCGGATCGGCGTTGATCTCAGCCATCCGTGCGTCCTTGTCCGGGACGACGTTGATCCGGCCGACCTTCGCGAAGTCACCGGTGGACTTGATGACGTCCGCGGTGCCGTCCCAGTTGTTCCCCACGAACATCACTTCGCGCAGGTCGGCCGCGGCGGTCTGTGCGGCGGTTTGCGCGGAGGCCGCGGTCGCCGTACCGCCGAGGGTGAAGGTGAGGGCGACGGCGGCGGCGAGCGTACAGAGGTGTCTGGGTCTGAGGGCAGACATGGCGGGTCCCTTGTCGTAGGCGGGGGGTGCATGCGCCGAAAAATCTGAACACGGCTGCGTTCAGAGTGGACTTACTGGAAAGTAAGGAAGGGATGGCGTTCTCCACAAGGGTCCGTGCACGACAAAATCATCGGAGGGACGAACGGTTCGTCCCTCCGGCGAGGGAGGAACGCGTGGCGGGCAGGATCAAACAGCCGACCGGCCGTTACGGAGGCAGGACCGCCGCGGAACGGCAGGCCGAGCGACGCTCGCGCTTTCTGGCAGCCGCGCTCCAACTCTTCGGTGACAGCCCGGGGTTCAGATCCACGACCATCGCGGCGCTGAGTGAGGCGGCGGGACTGTCGACGCGTCAGTTCTACGAGGAGTTCCGCACCCTCGAGGACGTGCTGGCCGCGCTTCACCTCCAGGTCAACGACTGGGCCGAGGAGGCGGCCCTGGCCGCCCTCGCCGACGCCCAGGACCTGCCGCTCGCCGAGCGCGCCGACGCGATCTTCCGCGCCTACGCCGCGAACGTGACGGCGGATCCGCGCCGCATCCGCATCACCTTCGTCGAGATCATCGGCGTCAGCCCGCGCCTGGAGGAGCAGCGGCTCGCCCGCCGGGCGCGCTGGATCGACTTCATCTGCGCCGAGGCGACCGCGGCCGCCGACCGCGGTGAGGCGGTGCCGCGCGACTACCGGATCGCCGCCACCGCCTTCATCGGCAGCGTCAACGGCCTCCTGCACGACTGGCGCGCCGGCTGGGTGGACGCCACGCTCGACGAGGTGGTCGAGGAACTGGTCCGTCAACTGCTGGGGATCCTGCGACCGGCGGGGTGGAACCCGCACGAGCCCGGAACCCCATGACGTGACCTCACCTCACCGTGAGTGCTGTGCCGGCCATCGATCGAGGTGTCCTCGAACCCGGTGGTGAATCCCTCGAGATCCACCGCCGGGCCCGGGACCGTGCGCCGTTCCCCGTCCCCACGGGCTCGGCGCAGTGGGGCCGCCTTCGCGCGAGGATGCCCCTGCCGGCAGCTCACGACTGGGGGAAGCCGTGGGCTTGCGCGGCCCGAGGGCCCAGAGGCGGAGATGTGAACAGGGTCGCTCCCTGGGCACGCCCATCCTGTCCGACCGGGATCCGCCGCGTCGTCGTGCGCGTGCCGAACATCGCGCTACTCGGAATGCAGGAGATGAGCTCAGCCATGTCCTCCGGAGGCAGGACGGACGTGGGGGAGAGGCTCCTCTCACGGTCGTGGGCCCGCCCACGGGGCCGGTACGCAGACGAGTCGATGCGACGGTTTCACGGAGGGATTCCCGCGGTCCGACCGTCCGGCTCGGTGTCACGGGAGTCGGGCAAGGGAACCTGTCGTGGCTGAAAGTCGCTCTGGTTGCCCTCCAGCCGGAGTGATCGAATCGGTGCTCGATTCAATCTCGGTGGTGGGGGGTCTGCACGTGCGTTCCATGTCCTGCTTGGACCTCACCGACAGTTTTCGGTGGACATCGACGCGGAGATGGAGGCCACGCTGGAAAGACTCGCCCCTCAGGCAGGCGCGGTGCGGGCCGAGGTCGCGGAACTCGTGCGGAACCGCGAGTTCACATACCCGCTCTCGGCGCTGCCGCTGATCGTGCATGCCGTGGAGACGGGGGGGGGCGCCCGAACCGGCCGTGCCGCCGGCCGCCGTGCATGAGCTGTGATGGACCTCGGCATGCCATCTCGACGACCTGGCCGACGGGCAGAGCACCCACCTCGCCGGTGACCTCGGCGGAGGTGGGGCGCTGCTCGCCGCGCTCATCGGCGGGACTCCACTCCCTCTGCTCGTCGTCCAGTCGCAGGCCGTCCCGGAATCGGTGCGCGGCACCCTGTCGGCCGAGATCGTGAAGTGCTGGATCGTCGCCGCCGAAGGCCGGCTGTGCGGAATCTTGTGGACGACTCGTCCAGGATGCTTCTGCGTGCCGACCTCGCTCGCGAGGTCACCGTCGGCTGACCGAGACGACGGTCACCAGGGCGAAAGCGGCACCGAGAAGGAACACGGCGCAAAGGCGCCGACGCAGTGCGCGATACCTCGCCTCGTACTCGGCGCGCAGTTCCCGGCCGCGCGCTGCCGTCAGTTCCCAGGAGCGGCGGGAGAGGCGCAGGTAGGTGTCCGAGAAGCGTTCTTCCGCCTCTTCGCGTTGGGTGTCCGTCAGCCAGGCCAGGGAATGGGTGAAACGAGCCGCTTCCGTCCGCCCCTCGACCTTGGTGGCCTCGATGAGCAGATGGCCCTCCAGCTCGTTGATCAGTGCCCGCGGGGACGGCGGACGTTCGTCCATGGTCGTCATCGCAGTTCCTTCCGGGGCGTCTCCAGACGCGCGGCCGCCGCCGTGATCTCCGGGTGGTGCAGGTCGAAGGCGGGAGACTCGCTGCGGATGCGCGGCAGGGTGAGGAAGTTGTGGCGCGGCGGCGGGCAGGACGTGGCCCACTCCAGCGAGCGGCCGTAGCCCCACGGGTCGTCGACCTCGACCTTCTCGCCGTACTTGGCGGTCTTCCAGATGTTGTAGAAGAACGGCAGGAGGGAACTGCCGAGAAGGAAGGAGAAGATGGTCGAGATGGTGTTGAGGGTGGTCAGGCCCTCCACCGCCAGATAGTCGGGGATACGGCGCTGCATTCCGTTCGCACCCAGCCAGTGCTGCACCAGGAAAGTGCCGTGGAAGCCCACGAACAGCGTCCAGAAGGTGATCTTCCCGAGGCGCTCGTCGAGCATCTTGCCGGTGAACTTCGGCCACCAGAAGTGGAATCCGGAGAACATCGCGAACACGACCGTACCGAAGATCACGTAGTGGAAGTGCGCCACCACGAAGTACGAGTCCGAGACGGGAAAGTCCATCGGCGGCGAGGCGAGCATCACACCGGTCAGACCACCGAAGACGAAAGTGATCAGAAAGCCGGTCGCCCACAGCATCGGGGTCTCGAAACTCAGCGACCCCTTCCACATCGTTCCGATCCAGTTGAAGAACTTCACGCCCGTCGGCACGGCGATGAGGAACGTCATGAAGGAGAAGAACGGAAGCAGTACACCACCGGTGACGTACATGTGGTGCGCCCACACGGTCACGGAGAGACCGGCGATGGAGATCGTCGCGGCGATCAGGCCCATGTAGCCGAACATCGGCTTGCGGGAGAACACCGGGATGACTTCGGAAATGATTCCGAAGAATGGTAGAGCGATGATGTACACCTCTGGATGGCCGAAGAACCAGAAGAGGTGCTGCCAGAGCAGGGCACCGCCGTTCGCCGCGTGGAAGACGTGGGCACCGAACTTGCGGTCCGCCTCCAGCGCGAACAGCGCGGCGGCCAGTACGGGGAAGGCCAGCAGCACCAGAACACCCGTGAGCAGCACGTTCCACACGAAGATCGGCATGCGGAACATCGTCATGCCCGGGGCGCGCATGCAGATGATGGTC
This sequence comes from Streptomyces sp. NPDC007095, assembly GCF_040634475.1. NCBI lineage: Bacteria > Bacillati > Actinomycetota > Actinomycetes > Kitasatosporales > Streptomycetaceae > Streptomyces > Streptomyces sp. NPDC007095. Next base: position 65,178 of record NZ_JBEYFS010000019.1, on the reverse strand, counting down.
GTGATGAAGTTGACCGAGCCGAGGATCGTGCCGAAGCCGGAGAGTGCCAGACCCATGATCCACATGTCGGCGCCGACACCCGGCGAGCGGACCGCGTCCGACAGCGGGCTGTAGGCGAACCAGCCGAAGTCGGCCGCGCCCTGCGGGGTGAGGAAGCCACCGACCGCGATGAGCGAGCCGAACAGGTAGAGCCAGTAGGCGAACATGTTCAGCCGCGGGAACGCCACGTCGGGCGCGCCGATCTGCAGCGGCATGATCCAGTTCGCGAAACCGGCGAACAGCGGCGTCGCGAACATCAGCAGCATGATCGTGCCGTGCATCGTGAACGCCTGATTGAACTGCTCGTTCGACATGATCTGCAACCCCGGCCGGGCCAGCTCGGCGCGCATCAGCAGCGCCATCACCCCGCCGACGCAGAAGAAGCCGAACGCCGTGACCAGATACAGCGTGCCGATCGTTTTGTGATCCGTGGTGGTCAGCCACTTCACCGCGGCGAGTCCAGGACGCCGCGCACGCGTGGGAAGGGCTGCGGGCGGCGTCGTGACTGTGGTGCTTTCCATGCCCCGCCTGTGTCCGGCGCCGGGCCCACCGTCACACTTGGGTGAAGCGACGAGCGTCACACCGACACCTGTGACGATCGCGCACCTGCCGGACACCTACGGACTATGAGCAACGACGAGACTTTCGCCGCTGCCTATCGCGAGCACTACTGGGCGGTCAGCCGCTATGTGGCGAGGCGACTGGACGGCCGGAGCAGTGATGTCGAGGAGGTGGTGGCGGAGGTCTTCACCGTCGCCTGGCGGCGCCGGTCCGATCTCCCGCCGTCCCCGCTTCCCTGGCTGTACGGGGTGGCACGCCACTGCCTGGCCAACGCCGTACGCGGCTACGGGCGCCGCCGCAGACTCCTCGACCGGCTCGGCAACGACGAGAGCGCGTATGGCAGACAGGTCGTCGACAGCCCCGACTCCGCGTCGCCGGGCGACTGGGTGCACGAGGCGCTGGCCCGGCTCTCCCCGGCCGACCAGGAGGTACTGCGCCTCACCGCCTGGGAGGAACTCGGCGTCGACGAGGTCGCCGTCGCCCTCGGCTGCGGCAGCCGCGCCGCGGCCATGCGCCTGCACCGCGCCCGCCGCCGGCTCAGAGCCGAGATCGACCGTATGCACATCACCGTGGCCGGCGGCCCCGCCCCGCCCCGCCGCGACACCCCGAAGGAGCACGGCCATGGCTGACGAACTCGACATCCTGCGCCGCGCCAACCCGGTGCCGTCCACCGACCCCCGCTTCCACGACCGCCCCCTCGACCAGCACGCGGAGCGACGCCTCAACCAACTGCTGCACGGCGGACGGCGCAGCACGCGCCCCGGTCCGCTGCGCCGTTGGGTCTGGAGCGTCGGCACCGCGGCCGCCGTCGGTGTCGTCGTCCTGACGCTCACGCTGTCGGGATCGACCACCACCCCGGCCGTGGCCGCACCCCGCCCGCTGATCGTCGAGGCGGGCTCCACCCCCGTACCCCTGGACAGGCTCGCCGACCGAGTGGCCGCGTCCGCCGGTGCGCAGCGGCTCGTCCAGGGCACCCATGTGCAGACCTGGAGCATGGGCCTGACCTCAGGGCCCGGGGCACGGCCGCCGATCACCCTCCCCGAGGAGCGCGTGGTCCGCTGGAAGGCCGACGGCAGCCACACGGAACTCGTCGTGGCGACCGACCCCCGCCACCCGGGCAGGCCGGTCGTCACCGACGCCGACCCCGTCCCCCGCACGGTCGAGGACGGGCATGTCCTGAGCCGGCGGACCTACCCGCCGAGCTGGAGCGACGCCCCGCCGGTCGCCCGGCCGCCGCACGACGCCCAGCGGCTGCGCGCCTACCTCGAGGAGATCGACCGCACCGGGGCCATGGACACATCCCAACTCATCGACACCGTGAGTGAGTTGCTGGGCAACTGGACGCTCGGCACCCGTGAGAACGCCGCACTCGCCCGTGTCCTCGCCGACGCGAAAGGGCTGCGCCCGGCCGGAGCGGTCACCGACCGGCTGGGCAGGCAGGGACAGGCGTACGTGTACGACGACACCGCGCACTCCTCGCGACGGATGCTGATCCTCGACCCGAGGAGCGGCGCCGTACTCGGGATCGAGGACACCGTCACCAAGGACGATCCCGAGTACGGCGTGAAGGCCGGGGACGTGATGTCGTACAGCGCGTGGATGCGCTGAGCGGACCCGAAGCCCTGTGAGTGAAGCCGAAACGCTGTACGCAGGCTCGAAGCCCTGTGAGTGAAGCCGAAACGCTGTACGCAGGCTCGAAGCCCTGTGAGTGAAGCCGAAACGCTCTATCGGAGACCGAGTTGGCGCTCGGCCCCGGTCACGGTCTGCTCCAGCAGGACCGCGATCGTCATCGGGCCGACACCACCCGGCACCGGCGTGATCAGCCGGGCCCGCTCGCGAGCGGTGTCGAAGTCGACGTCGCCGACGTTCCCGGGGTTGTAGCCGGCGTCGATCACAACGGCTCCCGGCTTGATGTCCTCACCGCGGATCAGCCGGGGCCGGCCCACGGCGGCCACCACGATGTCCGCCTCGCGGACGACCGAGGAAAGACCGGTCGTCCGCGAGTGGCAGTAGGTCACCGTCGCGTCGCGGCCGAGCAGCAGCATCCCGACCGGCTTGCCGAGGATCGCGCTGCGCCCCACCACGACGGCGCGCCGGCCCGCCGGGTCGACGTCGTACTCGTCGAGGAGCCGCATGATGCCGCCCGGGGTGCAGGACACGAAGCCCGGCAGCCCGAAGCTCATCGCCGAGTACGAGCTGAGCGTCACCCCGTCGACGTCCTTCTCCGGCGCGATGGCCTCGAACGCCGCCCGCTCGTCGATGTGCGGCCCGACGGGGTGCTGGAGCAGGATGCCGTGCACGGTCGGGTCGCCCGACAGCGCCTTCAGCGTGTCGACCAGCTCGGCCGTGGTGGTGCCGGCGGGCAGGGCGACGTGCCGGGACTCGATGCCGGCCTTGCGGCTGCGGTTCTGCTTCATCCGGACGTAGGTGACCGAGGCGGGGTCCTCGCCGACCAGCACCGTCGCGAGACACGGCGCCATCCCCGTGCGCCCGGTGAGTTCGGCCGCGCGCTTCGCGGTCTCCTCGACGATGCGGCGCGCGAGACCCGCGCCGTCCATGAGCTGGGCCTGGGACATGAGCTACTCCTGAGCGTCGCTGACACAATCGCCCAGGCGCGCGGCAAAGACCCGTTCGTCAGGCCGCTCCCCGGTGGTACCCCACCTCAGCGCCAGTCACGGCCCGCGACCAGGGTAGCTCCTACGATCAGCTGCCCGACTCGGCGGCAGCGGGCGGCGCCGTCGGGTCGACCTTGGCCATGAACCCCCTGGCCTGTGCCTCAGTGGTCACGGCGCCGATGGCCCCGGCCCAGCGGGCGATCTCCCGGACCAGCGCGACGGCCCCGGCCTCGTCGCCCGTGTCGCGTGCCAGTACCGCCAGGAGCAGCTGCTGGGAGAGGGTGCCGGGGACGGTCCCGGCCCGGGCGCCGAGCTCGGTCGCTCTGCTCCAGCGCTCCCTCGCCCGTGCGTGGTCACCGCGGTCGTGGTCGTGATCACCGAGGTGCCGCAGCGCTTCACGCGCGAGCAGGTCGTCACCGGAGTCGTGTGAGTCGCCTGCTTCACCTTCTTCGGCTGCCTCACCCGCCGCACCGGCGCGCAGCGCGGCTTCGTAGTGGGCGGGCGCGAGGTCCCGCTCGGCGAAGAGATTGTCGGCGACGAGGCCCAGATACATCTCGGCCCAGCCCCGGCGCACGTCGTCCGGGGCCTGGTCGCGGAGCCGCTCGGCGTGCGTGCGGAGGGCGGCGAGTGCGTCCGGGTTCTTGCCGTCGGGACCGGGACGGAAGGTACCGTCGACGCGCACCTGCCCGAGGTAGCCGTGGCGCAGCCGATGGAAGTCCAGGTCCCAGCGGATGTCGGGGTGCGCCTCATCGGCGGGTTTCCCGGCGAGGCTCTCGATGAGCACCTCGACGAGCTCCTCTGCGGCGGCGAGCCGTGGCCCCGCGAGGGTGGTCCCGCCGAACCAGTCGCTCTCCAGGGCGACTTCGGCGGCGGCCACGCCGAGGCGTGCACGGGCCCGTGGATCGGTCGCCTCGGCCGAGTCGAGCAGGCGCATGGCGCGCTCCCAGCGACCGCCGATCCTCAACTCCCTTACAGCAGCGATGAGTTCGTCGAGCGGCACGACCGTACGAAGGGTACTTGCGGTGTTCGTCATGGCAGGGAAAGTAGTAATCAGAAAAACTATCCACAAGAAAACCATCTACGGAGGGGCGCATGGAAGATGTGAAGGCGGGAGACGTGAAGGCGGGAGACCCGAAGGCGGAGGAGGCGAAGGCCGCGAGGGGGCAGGCTTTGGCGGCGGACTCGGTCGACCGGCACGTCGCGATCTGGGTGAAGGAGCTCGACTGGGTGGATCCGGTCAAGGAGGAGATCTTCGTCCGGCTCGCGATCCTGGCCCGGCACGCGGCCCAGGCCCGTCGGGACGTGCTCGACTCCGACGGGTTGCAGCACTGGCAGTTCAAAGTGCTGTTGATGCTGCGCAGACTCGGCCCGCCCTACGCGGCGAGCCCCTCGCAGCTCGCCGACATGCTCGGGCTGACCCGCGGGGCCCTGTCGGCGCGGCTCGGTCCGCTGGAGGAGGCGGGGCTGATCGCCCGTACCCACCACACTGCCGACCGGCGTCGCGTGGAGGTACGGATCACCGACGCCGGATACGCCGCGTTCGAACAGCACGCGGTGTCGGAGGACCGGGGTGAGAACGCGCTGCTCGCAGTACTGACCCCAGCAGAGAAGCGCACACTCGCAGACCTGCTGCGGAAACTGGTCGGGGCAGCCGAGGCCGCCCCGAGCGCGAGCGACCCATCGCGGCCTTCGCCGAGAAGGTCCAGGTCAGGCGAGAGTTGATCTGGACCTTCGGCCAGTTCCTTCCTACTCGTCCCATGCCTGCAGCAGCGTGTGTTCGACGATCTTGCCGTCGCGCAGCGAGACCATCGAGCTGGCGAGTACCCGCACGCCGTCCGGGTACTGGCAGGACTCGGTGAACGCGACATGGTCGCCCTGGACGACACACTCTTCCAACTTGTGGGTCATGTCGCGGCTGTAGACATCGTTGAGCATCTCGGCGATCTCGCCGCGACCGTGTTTGATCATCGGATGGCTCGGCTGGGTGTTGCGGTCGACGATCGTCATCTCCGCGTCGTCCGCGTAGAGCGACAGGAGATCCGCCGCATTGTGTCCTTCTATGCCCCGGCGTAGCGCTTCGGTGTCGAAGGCGGGGCCTGCCATGGTGCCCATGTCGACCTCCTTGGAAGGCCGCGGTCCGGTAAGGAGGGGACCGCGAAGGGCCTCTCTACGAGCGTCCTCCGCCCCATGGCCCACGGCAAGCCCAGCCGGTGCGATGCGCCTCTCGGGTGAGGAGCGGGGGACGGCCGTGACCGTGCGCCGTCCGGGACCGTTGCTGCAAGCATGATCTCAACACGACGTATGGTCGCCGCCGTTGGTCTCGCCGTCGGTGTCACGGGCCTTGCCGCGCCGATGGCGTCCGCGGCCGCCGCCGAGGCCCCGGACGCGGGGAAGCTGAACCCGATCACCCAGCTCGACGCGCTCGCCGTCAGCGACATCCCCGCGGAGCACCAGGCAGACATGCCGCGGATCCCCGACCAACTGGCCGGGCTCAACCGCCTGAACGACCTCAACCAGTTGCACCAGGTCACCGACCTGGTCGCCCCCGTCACCGGACTCCTCCCGGGCCTCCAGACCTAGGGCCTGTCCTTCGGGTCAGGCCTGGGCCTGTCCGCCGGTGTCTGCCCGCGTCTGCCCCCGGCATCCCGTGCCGGGGGCAGACGCGTATGTCGCGGGCCGAGTGAAGAAAACTTCGTACGGAGAACGCGCGACGATCCGCTCTGCTCAGCCCGCCGTCGCGAGGAACTGGGTCGCGGCCAGCTCCGCGTAGAGCGGGTCCCCAGCCACCAGTTCCCGGTGGGTGCCCACGGCGCGGACGCGGCCCGCGTCCATGACGACGATACGGTCGGCCATCGTCACGGTGGACAGCCGGTGCGCGACCACCAGGACCGTGGTCGTACGGGCCACATCGGCAACCGTGTCGCGCAGCGCGGCCTCGTTCACCGCGTCGAGCTGTGAGGTCGCCTCGTCCAGGAGCAGCAGGCGGGGGTGGCGCAACAGCGCGCGGGCGATCGCGACCCGCTGGCGTTCGCCGCCGGAGAGCTTGGTGCCGCGGTGCCCGACGAGCGTGTCCAGGCCGCGCGGCAGCCGGGCGACCAGCCCGTCGAGCCGGGTCGTCCTCAGCACCCGCGCGACATCGGCGTCGTCGGCCTCCGGGTTGCCCAGCAGCAGGTTGTCGCGCAGGGAGCCGGACAGGACCGGGGCGTCCTGCTCCACGTACCCGATGGCCGACCTGAGCCGGGGCAGGTCCCACTCCTCCAGGGGGCGGCCGTCGACCGTGATGACGCCCGCCTCGGGGTCGTAGAACCGCTCGATCAGCGAGAACACGGTGGTCTTGCCGGCGCCGGAGGGGCCGACGAAGGCGGTCATGCCGCGGGCCGGGACGGCGAAAGTCACGCCGTGGTGGACGTACGGGAGGTCGTCGGCGTACCGGAAGCGGACGTCGTCGAAGGCGAGCGCGGCCGGTGCGGAGCCGGGGGCCGGCAGCGGCGCGGGCAGGGCCTCCGGTTCGGCGGGCAGCCGCAGCGCCTCCTGGATGCGGGCGAGCGCGGCGGCACCCGTCTGGTACTGCGTGATCGCGCCGACGACCTGCTGGATCGGCGACATCAGATAGAAGACGTAGAGGAGGAAGGCGACCAGCGTGCCGACTTCGATCGCGCCGGTCGCGACGCGCGCGCCGCCCACCGCGAGGACCGTGATGAAGGCGATCTGCATCGCGAGACCGGCCGTATTGCCCGCGGCCGCCGACCACTTGGCGGCCCGTACGCTCTGCCGCCAGGATTCCTCGGCCGCCGCGTGGATGGTCTGCTCCTCCCGGTGCTCGGCACCCGACGCCTTGACCGTGCGCAGCGCGCCGAGGATCCGCTCCAGCGAGGCGCCCATCACGCCGACGGCGTCCTGAGCCTGCTTGCTGGCCCGGTTGATGCGCGGCACGATCACGCCGAGCACCGTGCCGGCGCACAGGATCACCCCCAGGGTGACGCCGAGCAGCACCACGTCGACCAGGCCCATCATCACCACCGTCGCCACCAGGGTGAGACCGCCGGTGCCGATACCCACGAGCGAATCGGTGGTGACCTCGCGCAGCAGTGTGGTGTCGGAGGTGATACGGGCCATCAGGTCGCCCGGTTCGCTGCGGTCCACGGCCGGTATCCGCAGCCGCAGCAGATACGAGGACAGGGCGCGCCGCGCGCCGAGCACCACCGACTCGGCGGTGCGCCGCAGTACGTACGAACCCATCGCCCCCACCGCGGCGTTGGTGACCACCAGCGCCGCCATACCTATGAGCGCCCGCCCGATGGACCGGTCGTGCGAAAGATCGTCGATGAGCCCCCGCGCCACCAGCGGCAGCACCAGACCGGTGGCGCCGGTCGTCAGCGCCAGCAACGCGCCCGCCAGCAGTGCCCATCGATGCGGTCGTACGTACCCGAGAAGCAGCCGCCAGGCGGGCGGTCCGGCGTGCGGCTCTGCGATGCTCACGGTGCTCCTAGCGGGAGTTCGGTGCGGAGCGTTCAGGCTACGTCGGCGCGGCCCCCGGAGGGGAACGGGGCACCCGCCGCGCGGGGAGGAGCCGGTCACGGGCGACGGCGAGCGCCAGCGGGTCTCGCCCCGTCCGGCGGACGGTCGTCGAACATGTGGACCGGTACCCCGCCCGGCCCCGGTTCGAGGTGTGTGTCAGGGGCGGCCTCGCCTGCCTCACCAGTGGCGCAGTCCTGTGAGGGAACCCAGGCCCGAGCGTTCAGGGAGCGAATCTCCAACACCTTTCCGGAATCCTTACCGGTCCTCCCCCGTTGACACCCCGCGCCCTCCCTCCTAGGGTCACGCGTACGTTCCGAACGTGTGACGACATTTCGAACGGTTGGAAGGCAACAGTCCTGTGCATCACCGGAGTTGGAACACACGTGGACGTAACCCCGCGACGCAGCCTGACGCGCGTTCAGGTGTACTCCGGCAGAGGGGTCACGCGAATCGGCAAGACCCGGACGCCTGGGCCGCGACGCGCCGGTCGGCGATCCGTGAGGCACCGAGGCTCTTGAGTCCCAACTCCACAATGTTGCGGAGAACCTGACTGTCGGTCACCTCGTCACGGAATACTGGTGGCTCACTCCCATGGAGATGCGCACCAAAGACCCCCGACGACCTCGGCGGCCGTGTGCGCTTCTGCAAGGTCGCCGAGCTGATCCGCCGCGGCGCACCGCTCTACCTGAAGTTCGGGCCGTCCAGGGCGCCCGGGATCCACCCGTACGGCACCCATACGCGTGGCCCTGAGCCTGGACGCGGCACGGCCGGCTCGCGCTCGACCTGCTCGTCGGCCGCCCGGCTCGCTCCGCCGCCTCCTCGCATACATCTGATACGCCGTCACCTTTCTCAACGACGAGAAGAACAAGGAACGATCACCATGCGCAATCGCAGAGCCGCCCTCGCCGCCATCGCCGGAACTGCCTCCGTCGCCCTCACCATGTCCGCCTGCGGCGGCCAGAACAGCGCGGGCAGCTCCAAGGGCGGCACCATCGGCATCGCCATGCCGACCCAGGCCTCCGAGCGCTGGATCACCGACGGCAAGAGCGTCGTCAAGGACCTGCAGGCCAACGGGTACAAGACCAAGCTGGTCTACGGCGAGAACGACCCGGCAACCCAGGTCTCGCAGATCGAGAACCTGATCACGCAGGGCGTCAGCGCACTGATCATCGCGGCCATCGACAACAAGTCGCTGAACAAAGTGCTCCAGCATGCCGCCGACGCGAAGATCCCGGTGATCTCCTACGACCGGCTCATCCTCGGCACCAAGAACGTCACCTACTACGCCTCCTTCGACAACGAGCAGGTCGGCCGGCTCCAGGCCCGCTACATCATCGACCAGCTCGGCCTGGAGCACGGCAAGGGCCCGTTCAACATCGAGCTGTTCGCCGGCTCCAGCGACGACAACAACACCAAGTACTTCTTCGCCGGCGCGTTGCACCTCCTGCAGCCGTTCCTGGACAACAAACAGCTGGTCGTCCAGTCCGGTCAGACCGAGCTCAACCAGGTCACCACCCTGCGCTGGGACGGCGCCACCGCGCAGAAGCGCATGAACAACATCCTCACCACGTCGTACAAGACCAGGAAGGTCGACGCGGTCCTGTCGCCGTACGACGGCATCTCCATCGGCGTCCTGGCAGCGCTGAGGTCGGACGATTACGGCTCCCTCAGCAAGCCCCTCCCGGTCATCACGGGGCAGGACGCCGAACTCGCCTCGGTCAAGTCGATCATTGCGGGTCAGCAGTCGCAGACCGTCTACAAGGACAGCCGCCTGCTCGCCGACGTCGCCGCGAACATGGTCGACGACGTACTCAACAAAAGGAAGCCGCAGCTCAACGACACCAGGACCTATGACAACGGCGCCAAGGTCGTGCCCGCCTACCTGCTGCAGCCCATCAGCGTCGACAAGACCAACTACGACAGTGTTCTGGTCGCGGGCGGCTACTACACCGACGCCGAGCTCAAGTAGCCGCACGACCGATGCCTCCCGAAGTGGGCCGGGGCAAGCTGCTCTCCAGCCCCGATGGGGTTGCCTCAGGGCGAGGGCGGCGCGGTGGGCGGCCAGGGCGCGGACCAAGGGGTGCCCGATGCTCGACGGACCGCAGCGGCCATCCCGGGGCCCGGCTGTTCGTGGTTCCGCATGCCGGGCATCTGCTGCCCATGGCGGCGCCGCGCGCGTTCGAGGCGATCGTGCGCGGATCCTTGCCCCCCGGACACCAGCAGACGCATGGAGGGTGTCACGGCCCGATGCCACTGCGTCATGCGGTTTTGAGCGATCGTCCGCCCCCGCGGACGCTCTTCTCGCCGGGCCACTCGGCATCCGGCCCACCACCGGGTCGTGCTGGGAGCAGGGCCGCCACCGGGTCGTGCTGGGAGCAGGGCCGTCCCGAGCGGCATCCCGAGACCTGCCACCGCACCCACGGTGTGCGCTGCTTCCATGGCTGCTCCTCGGCCGGCGTTGACGCCGTGGGGAATCCGCTGGGGCGGCATACCCGCGCCGGTGGACTTGGCAGGCTCCCGTCGGCTCGGGACTCAGCCGGGCTGATGTCGGCTCCTGCCGCGGCCTCGGCACCGTAGCTCAGGCCGTCGAAGAGGAGTGCGGTGATGCGTACCGCGTCGGCTCGTCGGCCCTCGGTGGCGTGCATTCCGCAGGATGCCGCCCGGCGCACGCAAGACCGTCCTCCCGCGGACGCCGCCGAGCTGGAGCCCGGAAGCTCGTTCTGGCACCGGATGCTCGGCGACGCGATCGAGAAGTCGGCAACCCACCCCTTCCTGCGGATCGACGGATCCCCGGTGTTCGTGATCCAGCTGGCTCCGGAGCGTGTCCCGCCGCAATGGCCGGACGGCCGCTCCCAGCAGATGCACGTCGATCTGACGGTGGACCACCTCGTGGCCGCAGACCGGCTGGCGCTCGAAGCCGGCCCTCGTCGGCTGCGGCCCACGGACGGGGTCGATCCCTCGGCCGCCGGGGCTCCCGGGCGTACTCCAGCCCGGCCGGGCATCCATTCTGTATCCGCTCTGCCTGACCTGGACCCGCCTTTGCCCTGCCGATCCCGCGGCGCGACACAGTTTCCCCGGCGCACGATGATCTGCTCGCCTTCTTCGACGGGCGGGCAGTTCCGTGAGCGCGCCTACTGCTCGCCGGAGGCTGTGAACACGTAGGGGGCATGGACCACCCTGTCCATGCCCCCTGCGCAGGGCGGCCTACGGTGCGTCCACCACCGTGCCTGTCAGCACGGGACGGCCGGGAAGCGGTTCCGCGTTGTCGTCGGTCAGCGCGAGGCGTACCGACTCGGCCAGTCGGTCCGTCACCGTCGGCACGGTGAAGTCGGCGGTGGTGGTCCCGGCCGGGATGTCCGTCCACACCCACAGGTTCGCCCGGGAGAGTGCGCGCTCCGGGTCGGGGAGCTCACCGGCGTAGTCCATCAGCCACCGCGGGTCCACGTCCTTGGTGGACAGCTCGGCGCCCTCGGTGACCGGAAGCACCCGGACCGGCTGCGAGATGTCCACACCGGCGGGCTCGGAGAGGGTGATCCGCCACTTCAGCGTCCCTCCCTCGATCACCCGGTCCGTGACCGGCGTCAGGGTGACCGACGGCGCGGGGTCGTCGTTCACCGCGGTGACCCCGCCCCGGTACGAGCCGATGACGGCGCCGTGCACGGCCTTCGCGACGACGTCGTACTGCTCGTCGTAGCCGAAGCGCGTGTCGCCCTTCACCTCCACGGGCAGCTCGATGGGGTCGCTGCCCGGTCGTACCGTGACCAGTTTGTCCTCGGCCTGTCCGGTGTCCGGGTCGAGGACGGAGAAGCGGACCTTGCCGCTGCCGTGCCCGGAGACCTGGACGGGGATGTGGTAGGTGAGGGTGCCCGAGTCACCCTCCTTGACGGTGAGTCGGCCGATGCCGACGCGCGGCAGCGTCGCGGCCCTGGCCACCGGGGTACCGGGGGCCCAGCCCCAGGCATCCATGAGCCAGGCCTGTCCTGACTGTGAACGCGGAGTCAGTTCAAGGGACTTGACGTGCCTCAGGTCGAGGCCGACGCGAGAGGCCGCGGTCAGCGGGACGCGCAGCTCGCGCGCCCAGTAGGAGGCGGTGCGCTCGGTGCCCGGCAGCCCGTCGAGCTGGACCCGGCCGAGCTCGGCCCGGCGGCCGTTGGAGTCGGTGACGGCCACGTCCAGCTCGGTGCCGGTCGTGTTCGGCGGCCTGTGGGTTGCCTGTGCCAGGGAAGTGTGCCCGCGCAGGACAGGAATCGGGTCACCGGGACTCCCCGCGCGGACACCGGCGGCTCTCACGACGGGCGGAACTCCTACTCTCCCTGGGGGACTTGGCGGCCGTGCGGTCGATGAGGCGATGGGGAAGGCCCGCGCCGGTATGACGTCACGGCCTTGAGCGGACCACGCCCAGCGTCACATAGCCCTCGCCGGGGCCAGGCGGCCGGTTCCAGGGCCGGGTCCGGAAGCTGTGGAGGCGTCCGCGTCCGAGGGCGAACCGGGGCAGCCGGACGCCGTACTCGGCGGCAAGGGCCTCCAGGGCACGGCGCTCGCCCAGCCGTTCGGCGTGCGGGTCGTCCCGCGGGAAGAGACGGTCCGGGTCAAGGGCGGCCGGCACGGACCCCCGTCTGCCGACCGAGGTCCCCCGGACGGTGAACGCGTACCGCTCCTCGCCGTTCTCCGAGACGGACAGATGGAAGACACCGGGACGGAGGGGGCCGGGCGGCTCGCTCCACACCGTCACCGCACGGGTGCCCCGGGAAGCGGCGACGCCCGGGGAGACGAACCGCTGCTCGTCGAACCTCCCTCCCGGCGCCGCCTCGAAGGCGAAGCTCCAGCCGGGGCCGGCCCGGCCGACGGCGGCCAGCGCCTCGTCCTCCCACGTCACGGTCCGGTTGCCGTGGAAACGCGTGCGCGAGTTCCACAAGGTCGTCGGCGCGTTCAGCACGGCGTCGTCGGGGGTGCCGATACGGCCGGGCAGCTCGGCCGGCGCCACCGACTCCACGAGGAGGAAGCGGTACGACGTCAGGAAGTTGCCGGGATCCCCTTCCGCCAGCCACGCCAGGCCCGGCGGGTCCAGGTCGGCCGCGGGAGCCGGCGCGTCGCCCCACTGTCCGGCCCGGGGCGTGGCCAGCAGTTCCCCGCCCCGCTCCGGGGTGATCAGGGGGCCAAGGAGCGGGTCGGCGCACAGGCCGACCGGCGCCAGGTGCTCGGGGCCGACCGGCCGCCACTCGGGCAGTGCGGCGCGCAGGGTTCGCCAGGCCGTGTCCCCGTCGCCCCAGCGCGCCAGCTCCCGCGCTTCCTCCACGGCACGGCCGAAGGGGCCTTCGGCGGTGTAGCGGAAGGTGCCGTCCCCCACCTGCCGCAGGATCTCGTCCGTCGCCTCGCGCACCTCGTCGGAGGCGCCCCCCAGGTGGCGGGCCGACAACGGGCGGTCCCGGTGATGCCGCACGTCCTCGGCCGCCAGCACGGCCAGAAACTCCGGCGCGTACAGCGGGTCCGCGGTGAGCCCGGGGAAAGACACCATGTACGTCTCCCCGAGCAACCGGCGGATCTGGTCGCGCAGCCCTTGCGCCCGGGGCCTGCCGTACTCGATCGCCTCCGCCAGGGACGCCGCGGCGCGCTCGTACCGCCCGCCCAGCGCGTCCAGCCGCGCGGCCTCGACGGACGCGTCCAGAGCCCTCGTCGTCGCGTTGACGAACTCCACCCCCGCACGCTTCGAGCGGCTCACCTGCAGTCTGTGAAACTCCCGGTACATCGCCTCCATGAACGCGCGGAACGACGCGTACCGTTGCGGAGGACTCGCACGCCACGACGCGTAGCAGTACACAGCCCACTCACCGGCGTCGTCCACGTCCCCCGGGTCCAGCAGCACGTAGACCGCGTCCGACTCCACGTCCAGCTCCAGCGCCCGCCCCCACATTCCGGCGAGCACCACGTCCTCGGGCGTGGGGTCGTCGTCCAGATCCCCGGGAAAGTACTCCGCCAGGCCCGCCGCGTCCTCGTGCCGGCGCACCGCGTCGGTACCGGCGAGCAGCCATACGAAGCCGCCCGCATGCCGCCAGCCGTCGCTCACCGCCAGAAACGTCCGGTACGAGGGCGGCAGCCGGTGCCCGAGCCGCTCCTCCAGGGCGCGGATGCGCTCCTCGGACGCGGGCGGGAACCCCAGCCGGCGCGTACGCAGAGGCTCCTCGTCCCGCTCGGGTCGCTCGCCCGCCGCTGTGCCGGGGTCTTGTGCGTCTGCCCATTCCTGGCTCCAGCGCGCCAGGAAGGACCGCCAGTCGGCCATGATGTCCGTCATGTCGGCGATCCTGCCAGCCACCACTGACAACGCCCCTGCGACGTCAGGCAGTTCGGGTCCGCAGAGCAGGCCTCGGGCCTGGAGCGCCGGAGGACCGGGTCCGGCATGAGCGGGTGCCTCGGGTGTCTCGGGTGCGACGGATGTCAGGCGCCGATGATCAGGGTGAGTCCGTAGACGGCGACCGCCAGGCACGCGCCGAAGCACAGCACCGCTGCCGCGGTGGCCGTCCGGTTGGCGCCGTGGGCGCGTTCTCCGCCCCCGCCTCCGCCCCCGCCCCCGCCACGGGGCCAGGTGGCGATTCCGAGGGAGAACAGCACGACCGTGAGCAGTGTGATCCCGAGGCTCACACCGCACACGCCGGCGAGGGTGGCCCAGTGGATGTCCATCGCCGCGTCTCCTTTCGCTGTCGGCCGGGAACGGCTTTCGCTCCCGGCCCGGAAGGCCCGGCTCTCACGCCGCAGGCTGCTCCACGTGCTCGGACGGCCGGGCGGGCAGTTCGTTGACGTTGTCCGGGGTCACGGGTCGGTGGCGCGACAGCGCCCAGAACCCGGCCGCCGCCGCGGCCGCGACGGCGGCCACCAGGGCCACGCCCGCGGTGCCGTGACCGGCGGTCCAGGCCGCAGCGCCGCCGACGGCCGCCGCCGCGGGCAGCGTGAGCAGCCAGGACAGCGCGATGCGCCCGGCCACGCCCCACCGCACCTGGGCCAGCCTGCGGCCCAGGCCCGCGCCCAGGATGCTGCCGGTGCACACCTGCGTGGTCGACAGGGGGAACCCCATGTGGGACGAGGCGAGAATCACGGCCGTCGCACTGGTCTCGGCCGCGAAGCCCTGCGGCGCCTCGATGTCGGTGAGCCCCTTGCCCATGGTGCGGATGATTCGCCACCCGCCCGTGTACGTGCCCAGCGCGATCGCCATTCCGGAGATGAGTACCACCCACCAGGGCGGCCCGGAGCCGTGGGCGAGCGCCCCGGTGGAGATGAGAGCCAGGGTGATGACACCCATGGTCTTCTGCGCGTCGTTGGTGCCGTGGGCCAGCGCCACCAGCGACGCCGAACCGACCTGCCCCCGGCGGAATCCGCGCCGCGCCTGGTCGTGGTCCGTCCGCCGGGTGATGACGTACGCGAAGTAGGTCGCCAGCAGGGCCACGACACAGGCGACGAGCGGCGAGACGATCGCGGGGATCAGGATCTTCTCGACGATCGCTCCGAACTGCACCGCGGATGCGCCGGCGCCGACCCACACCGCGCCGATCAGCCCGCCGAACAGCGCGTGCGACGAACTCGATGGCAGCCCGGCGAGCCAGGTCAGCAGGTTCCACAGGAGAGCGCCGACCAGCCCGGCGAAGATCATCACCAGGGACACCCTGGCGTCGTCCACGATGCCGCCGGAGATCGTTCTGGCAACCGCCGTGGACAGGAACGCGCCCGCCAGATTCAGCGCTCCCGCGACGGCGACGGCCACCCGCGGTCTCAGGGCCCCGGTGGCGATCGACGTCGCCATCGAGTTGGCCGTGTCGTGGAACCCGTTGGTGAAGTCGAAGGCCAGGGCCGTCAGGACGACCACGACGAGGAGGAACGAGACGGTACCCACGGGGGGACCTCCGAAGAACAGGACGGCCCCCGCGTCCGCCGTGCCGTCCCCCGCCCGGACGTCTTCAACGCTAGGCGGCTCCTCCCGGGCCCGCGACCGGGGGCCCGGCTCATGTGCCGGGCCCTGTCTGCCCCTCCGACGCCGTCGGAGCGGGCCCGGCCGCGCTCGTTGCCTGCCACGAACGGGTCGTCGTCAAGCCGTACGCGCACCGCTGCGTCTCGCGGTCCGTGGCGGACGAACTCCGCGCGGGCCGGGGCCTCGACCCCGTCGGCATCCCGACGGGGCGGCGCGCGAAGGGTTCGCGACCACCGATCCCGCGGCCCGCGCTGTCCGGCGCACCCGCCTCGGCCCGTACATCCTGACCGTCGGCCGGATCGGCCGACGGCGGCGCGTACCGGATCGTTCGAGGCGAAAGCGTGGCCGAGCGCGGTGGCGAAGGCCTCCTTGGGGGAGGGCCGCCCGCCACACCTGGACCGGAGCAGCCGCACGCCACCTGGCGTTCTACCGGTCGGTTACCGGCGGGTCACACCGTAGGGTCGGTTGACGAACGTCGATCTACGGAAGGGTTCACCACCATGGCGCAGGAAGTACGTGGCGTGATCGCCCCGGGCAAGAACGAGCCGGTGCGCGTCGAGACCGTCGTCGTGCCGGATCCGGGGCCGGGAGAGGCCGTGGTGAAGATCCAGGCATGCGGGGTCTGCCACACCGACCTGCACTACAAGCAGGGCGGCATCAACGACGACTTCCCCTTCCTGCTCGGCCACGAGGCGGCCGGGATCGTGGAGTCGGTCGGCGACGGCGTCACGGACGTGGCTCCCGGCGACTTCGTCGTCCTCAACTGGCGTGCGGTGTGCGGGCAGTGCCGGGCCTGTCTGCGCGGGCGGCCCTGGTACTGCTTCAACACGCACAACGCCAAGCAGAAGATGACGCTCAAGGACGGCACCGAACTGTCCCCGGCCCTGGGGATCGGCGCCTTCGCGGAGAAGACCCTGGTCGCCGCCGGACAGTGCACCAAGGTCGACCCCGCGGTCTCCCCGGCGGTCGCCGGGCTGCTCGGCTGCGGGGTGATGGCGGGCATCGGCGCCGCCATCAACACCGGCAACGTCGGCCGCGGCGACTCCGTCGCCGTCATCGGCTGCGGTGGCGTCGGCAACGCGGCGATCGCCGGAGCCCGGCTGGCCGGCGCCGCGAAGATCATCGCCGTCGACATCGACGACCGGAAGCTCACCACCGCCTCGAAGCTCGGCGCGACCCACACCGTCAACTCCACCTCGACCGACCCCGTCGAGGCGATCCAGGGACTCACCGGCGGCTTCGGCGCCGACGTCGTCATCGACGCGGTCGGCCGCCCGGAGACGTACAAGCAGGCCTTCTACGCCCGCGACCTCGCCGGCACGGTCGTCCTCGTCGGCGTACCCACCCCCGAGATGAAGCTCGAACTGCCGCTCCTCGACGTCTTCGGACGCGGCGGCGCCCTCAAGTCGTCCTGGTACGGCGACTGCCTGCCCTCCCGTGACTTCCCGATGCTCATCGACCTGCACCTCCAGGGGCGACTGGACCTGGACGCCTTCGTGAGCGAGACGATCGCCCTCGACGGGATCGAGGCCGCCTTCGAGCGGATGCACCACGGTGACGTGCTGCGTTCGGTGGTGGTGCTGTGATGAGCGCCCGGATCGAGCACCTTGTCACCTCGGGCACGTTCTCGCTCGACGGCGGTACCTGGGACGTCGAGAACAACGTGTGGATCGTCGGCGACGACCACGAGGCGATCGTCATCGACGCCGCGCACGACGCCGACGCCATCGCCGCGGCGGTGGGCGACCGGCGGCTGCTGGCCATCGTGTGCACCCACGCCCACAACGACCACATCGATGCCGCGCCCGCCCTCGCCGAGCGCACCGGCGCCACGATCTGGCTCCACCCCGACGATCTGCAACTGTGGAAGCAGACCCACCCCGACCGGCTCCCCGACGCCTGGCTGCAGGACGGGCAGGTGATCGAGGCGGCCGGCGCGGACCTGACCGTCCTGCACACGCCCGGACACGCCCCGGGCGCGGTCTGCCTCTACGACCCGGGCCTGGGCGTCGTCTTCACCGGTGACACGCTCTTCCAGGGCGGCCCAGGAGCCACCGGGCGCTCCTTCTCCCACTTCCCGACGATCGTCGAGTCCATCCGCGAGCGCTTGCTCACCCTCCCCGCCGACACGGTCGTCCGCACCGGGCACGGGGACTCGACCACGATCGGTGCCGAGGCCCCGCATCTGGAGGAGTGGATCGCGCGCGGTCACTGACCGGGCCGGGCCCGTCGCGATACACCAGCGAATCACGACAGGAGATGTCCGGCTTCCGCGGGACTCTCGTGGGGACACATGGGCGAAGGCAGCCCGTGAACGCCACGAGCACGGAGGTCGGACATGCCAGGGCCGTTGGACGGCAGGGTCGCGCTGGTCGCGGGCGCGACCCGAGGAGCGGGCCGAGGGATCGCGGTGGAGCTCGGCGCGGCCGGCGCCACCGTCTACGTCACCGGACGCAGCACGCGCGAACGCCGCTCCGAGTACGACCGCCCCGAGACGATCGAGGACACGGCGGACCTGGTCACGGCGGCCGGAGGCGTCGGCATCGCGGTGCCCACCGACCATCTGGTCCCCGCCGAGGTCGAGGCCCTGGTCGCCCGCATCGCGGGCGAACAGGGCCGCCTCGACCTCCTCGTCAACGACGTCTGGGGCGGCGAGAAGCACTTCGAGTGGGACACCCCGCTCTGGGAGACCGACCTCGACCAGGGCCTCGGGCTGCTGCGCCGGGCCGTCGAGACGCACGCGATCACCAGCCACCACGCACTGCCTCTGCTGCTGCGCACCCCCGGCGGCCTCGTCGTCGAGATGACCGACGGCACCGCCGAGTACAACCGGGACACCTACCGCGTCTCCTTCTTCTACGACCTCGCCAAGGCATCCGTCCTGCGCATGGCGTTCTCCCTGGGCCACGAACTCGGCCCGCGCGGCGCCACCGCCCTCGCGCTCACCCCCGGCTGGCTGCGCTCGGAGATGATGCTCGACACCTTCGACGTCAGCGAGGAGAACTGGCGGGACGCCCTGGAGCGCGTCCCGCACTTCGCCATCTCCGAGACGCCCTTCTACGTCGGCCGTGCCGTGGCCGCGCTGGCCGCCGACCCGGACGTCGCGCGCTGGAACGGCCGCTCGCTGTCCAGCGGGCAGCTCGCTCAGGAGTACGGTTTCACCGACCGCGACGGCAGCAGACCCGACGCCTGGCGCTATCTCGTCGAGGTCCAGGACGCGGGCAGGCCGGCGGATGTGACGGGGTATCGCTGAGATCAGGTGTGGTGCACCGGCTGCAGCGGCCAGCGAGCAGAGTGGCCCGGCGGCAGCGCCAGATCGTCCCGTACGGCCGCGTAGTAGCCCTCGCGTCCGGCGCGCTGCCGCTCCAACAGGGCCTGCCACGCCTGCGGGTCACGTGTCCCCTCGCGCAGGAACTGCTCCATCTCCATCACCCCGACCACCCACGTCCGGGCCCGCTCGACCACCTCCGGACTGCCCAGGAGGATCAGCGTCTCCCCGGACGGATCCCGCGCGAGGGTGGCCTCGGCCAGCAGCGGCTCGGCCTCCTCCGGGGACAAGGGGTGCGGGTGCGGGTCGTTGCCCAGGTACGACGCCACCCGGTATGTCAGAGTGACGCTCTTCTTCAGCGACCGCGCGTAGTCGGCGTACACCGAGAGCCGCCGTTCCTCCCACCGGGCCGCCCGCTCCCGTTGGAAACGGGCCCGATCGCCCCGAACGATCGCCAGATACGAGCCGAGGGCACCGATGACCACGCCGATCAGTGCCGGAAGTTGTTGTATGAACGCGGACATGGGCGCACGGTATCTGTCATGAGGCGCTTTGAAGGATACGGAGTTCTGATCACGGGCGCGGCCCGTGGCATCGGCGCGGCCACCGCCCGCCGGCTGGCCGAGGAGGGCGCTCAGGTGCTCGTCACGGACGTGGACCCGGCCGAGGCGGAGAAGACCGCCGCCTCCATCCGCGAACTGGGGGCGCAGGCCGAGGAGTTGGCGTGCGACGTGGGGGACCGGGCGGCGGTGGAGGCGGCCGTCGCATACGCCGTGGACTCCTTCGGCACGCTCGACGTCCTGGTCAACAACGCGTACGGGTGCTCTCCCGACGCCCCGCTCTTCGAGGACGAGACGGACGAGGTGTGGGCCCGTGACCTCGACCTCACCCTGACCGGCGCGTACCGCTGCAGCCGCGCGGCCCTCCCGCACCTGGTGGCCTCGGGCCGGGGCGCCATCGTCAACATCGGCTCGGTGAACGGCATCCAGGACTTCGGCAACCACGCCTACAGCGCGGCCAAGGCGGGTCTCATGTCCCTCACGCGCACCCTCGCGGGGCACGCGGCCCCCCGTGGTGTGCGGGTCAACCTGGTCGCGCCGGGTACGGTCCGCACCACGGCGTGGGAGGGCCGCGACGACGATCTCGCCCAGGCGTCGGGGGTCCATCCGCTGGGACGGGTCGGTGAACCGGAGGACATCGCGGCCGCCGTCGCCTTCCTCGCCTCCCGGGACGCGGCATGGATCACCGGGACCACGTTGTGCGTCGACGGCGGTCAACACGGCTTTCCGGAACGCGGTCCGACCGTGAGGGCGGCCGACCGCAGGACGGAGAACACCCTCTCGGTGTCGGCCTCCGTCGTACGCCAGTTGCTGAAGGCGGCCCGCAGCCCCTGCGTCCCCGCGTACACGGTCGGCGTCACGAAGGCCTCGCCCGAGGCCGCGACCGCCGCCGCCAGCGCGTGCACCCGCTGCCGCGTGGGCTCGTCCGCGAGGGTGAAACAGACGACGTTGAGCCGGACGGGTGCCAGGAGCCGCAACTCCGGTACCTCCATGATGTGGTCGCCCAGCAGTCGGGCGAGCGCGATGTTCCGCTCGACGATCTCGCGATGCCCCTCGCGTCCGTACGCCATCAGCGAGAACCACGCCGGGAGCGCCCGCAGCCGACGCGAGTTCTCCGGCGTGAGGTGCAGGAAGTCGGGGTCGCCGGTCGGCAGGCCCAGGTACGGGGACTCGTTGTGGAAGACCCGGACCTGAAGGTCCCGGCGGCGCGTGAACTGCACGGCCGCGTCGTAGGGGACGTTGAGCCACTTGTGCAGGTCGACACAGACGGAGTCGGCCGCGTCGAGCCCGTCGACGAGATGCGCGTACGACGGTGACAGCGCGGCGAAGCCGCCGAACGCCGCGTCCACGTGCAGCCAGAAGTCGTACCGCTCCTTGAGCGCGGCGATGGCCCGCAGATCGTCGAAGTCGACGGTGTTCACGGTTCCGGCGTTCGCCACGACGACCGCCGGGCGCCCGTCGAGCGCATCGAGGGCGGCGGCCAGCCGCTCGACGTCGACGGCCTCACGGTTCCCGGACAGTACCGGCACCGTACGCAGCCGGTCCCGGCCGATGCCGAGCACGGACAGCGCCTTGGTGACGCTGGAGTGCGGGGAGCCGGACAGCACGTCGACCGGTCCGAGCGCGGCGGCGCCTTCCCGTGACACGGACACGCCCAGCCGCTCGCCGAGCCACTCCCGCGCGATCGCCAGACCGACCGTGTTCGAGACGGTCGCGCCGGTCACGAACGCCCCGCTGTGCGCCTCGCCCAGTCCGAACAGCTCGCGCAGCCAGCCCACCGTCTCCCGCTCCAGCGCGCTCGCCGAGGATCCGCCGTCGCCGGACACGTTCTGGTCGTACGCGCCGGTCAGCCAGTCGCCGGTGAGCGAGGCGGGGGTGGCGCCGCCGGTGACGAAACCGAGGTAGCGCGAGCCCGCGGAACCGGAGAATCCGGGCGCCCAGCGCTCGGCGAACCGACTCAGCGCCCCCTGCGCGCCGTGCCCCTCGGCGGGGAGGGGCTCCGGGTCGGGCACCTTGCCGGAGTGGGCGACAGGCCGCCCGTCGAGTCCGTCCACCTCCCCGGCGGCGAAGTCACGGGCGGACTGCAGGAGCTCGGGAAGCCGGGAGAGATCGTCGGCGAGTGTGCGATGCATGGCGGCAGCGTAGGTCGGGCGGCGCACCCGGAGCCTGGTCCAATCCGGGGTAACTGGACTGCTCCCGATGTCACCGTTTCGTCGCAGACCCGACAGCCGTACAACGCCTGCGCCCCGACGTGGGTCTAGCAGGCGGAGAACAAGGGAAACACCGGTGAACACGCAGACAGAAGGGCCTGACATGGGGGACATACGCAGACGGGGTGCCGTCGCTCTGGGCATCACCGGACTGGTCGCGCCGCTGACGCTCGCGCTGGGCACGGCGCCCGCGCAGGCCGCGAGCTGCACGACACAGACCGGCCCGTACCAGAAGCAGGTGGAGAAGTTCCTCGGCCGACCGGTCGACGGCCGACAGTCGAGCGCCGACTGCAAGGCGATCCAGGCCTTCCAGACCAAGCACGGCATCACCCCGAACGCGGGCTACGCCGGGTCCGTCACCTGGGGCGTGATGGACCTGATGAACAAGCAGAAGGCCGTCGGCAACAAGCCCAACAAGGACGGCAAGTGTCCCGTCAACAAGGGCCGCATCGCCTGCGTCAACCTGACGCTCCAGCTCAGCTGGATCCAGGACGGCAGCAGGCTCGTCTACGGCCCGGTGCCGGTCCGCACGGGACGCGACGGCTACGAGACCCGCACCGGTCTGAAGAAGATCTACTGGCGGGACATCGACCACGTCTCGAACATCTACAACGTGCCCATGCCCTACAGCCAGTTCTTCGACGGCGGTCAGGCCTTCCACTCGGTCGGCCTGAGCATGTGGAACCCGCCCGGCTCGCACGGCTGCGTCAACATGACCACGACCACCGCCAAGAAGTACTGGTCGCTGCTGAAGAACGGCGACGACGTCTTCGTGTACGGCCGCAAGCCGGGCACCTGACGGCACCCGGCCACGCCAGGGGACCTCACGCCCCGGGCGCGTCCCCGAAGTCCGGGATCTCCAGCCTGACCCCGCCCTGCCGCGCGGACTCGTGCGCGACGATGCCCGGCAGGGTGTAGCGGGCCGCGACCCACGCGTTCACCGACGGCAGCGTCCGGGTGTTGACCGCGGTCACGAAGTCGTCCACCAGGAAGTGGTGGCTGCCCTCGTGCCCGTTGTGCAGGTGGTCGAACTCCCGGGGGAGCCGCGTCCGGTCGTGCACCGGCGCCGACCCGGACGTGAACGCGGCCCGCAGCGCCGGCGCGATGTGCTGGAGCGAGGGATCGTCCGCCGCCAGCGTCGGCTTGGGCTCAAGCAGCTCCGTGATGTCCTGCACCCCCTTCTTGTCCTGCCAGAAGCTCACCGTCGCGAGCTGTTCCATGCTGGCGTCGGTCCCGAAGAACCGGAAACGCGACTCCCGGATGTGCGAGGGATAACCGACCCGCCGGAACTCGTTCGTACGGAACGAGCCGCCGCCCGCCACTTCGAACAGCGCGGTCGCGTTGGAGAAGT
This sequence comes from Streptomyces sp. NPDC007095, assembly GCF_040634475.1. Taxonomy (NCBI): domain Bacteria; kingdom Bacillati; phylum Actinomycetota; class Actinomycetes; order Kitasatosporales; family Streptomycetaceae; genus Streptomyces; species Streptomyces sp. NPDC007095. The sequence goes on along the minus strand of NZ_JBEYFS010000019.1, from coordinate 42,102 downwards.
CATTGCCGAACTGGCTGACCTCCTTGTCGAACACCCCGTCCCCGCGCTCGTCGCGCACCCCGATCGCGGACACGCTCACCGCGTGCGTACGCCAGGCGCCGAGCACCCCGCCCACCGAGTGCGTCGGGTAGAGCAGTGGTGGATAGCTGGCGGTCGCCTTCCAGTTCTCGCCGCCGCTGTACTGGTAGGCCTCGTAGAACCCGAGATCCATGTCGTGGACGTAGTCGCCCTCGGCGTAGAACAGCCGCCCGAAGGCGCCCTCGGCGATCTGGTTGCGGGCGTGCACCGTCGCCGGGTTGTACTGGCTGGTCTCGCCCATCATGTACGTCAGTCCGGTCGTCCGTACGGCGTCGATGACCGCCGCGATCTCGTCCCTGGTGATGGCCATCGGCACCGCGGAGTACACATGCTTGCCCGCCCGGAGTCCCTGGAGCACCAGCGGCCCGTGGGTCCAGCGCTGGGTGAAGATCGCGACGGCGTCCACCGCCTTCGACTCCAGCATCGCCTCGTACGAGGGGAAGGTGCCCGACAGCCCTTCGGCTGCCGCCAGTTCGTCGGCCCGCTCGGGGAGCAGATCGGTGACGTGGACATCGCCGACGCCGGGGTGGGCGAGGAACAGCTTCGCGAACTGGCCGGAGAACTGGCCGGCGCCGACGATGCCGAGAGAGAACGTCATCTGAGCAACATCCTTCACTGGTGGAGACTTCACGGGTCGGGCTCGTCCTGGACTCATTTACTTTTGATGCGGAACAATCAAGGCGTCAAGAGTCCTGTACGCATCCTTTCCGGCGAACTGCCGTGCCATAGAGTGGCGCCATTACTTCTGAGGCGAAAATAAATCTTGTGGGAGTCCTCATGACCACACGTGCCGAGGCCGGCTGGCCGCCGCTGAGTCCGGGTGAGCGTGCGGTGGTGATCGAGGTGCTCGTGCACGGACCGCTGTCGCGCAGCGAGATCGCGCGCCGACTGAACCTGTCGGCGGGCAGTCTCACCCGGCTGACCAAACCGCTGATCGAGTCCGGCCTGCTGATCGAGGCCGTCGAGTCGTGGGAGGGGGAGAGCGCGGGGGTACGGCAGGGACGTCCCTCGCAGCCGCTGGACATCGTCGCCGAGTCCCGCTCCTTCATCGGATTCAAGATCACCGAGGACATGGTCTACGGCGTCGTCACGACGCTGCGCAGCGACGTCGTGGCGCGTCATGACCGCCCGCTTACCACTCACATCCCGGCCGAAGTCGCCGACCTGCTGGCGGAGATGACCCAGGAACTCACCCGGTCCCTTCCCGCACCGGCCGGCATCGGCATCGGAGTCGGCGGCCGTGTCGAGAAACGATCGGTCGTCGCCGAGTCGGTCTTCCTCGGCTGGACGGACGTCCCGCTCGCCGAACTCGTCGAAACACGCACCGGGTTGCCGGTGGTCGTCGAGAACGACGTCGCCGCCCTCGTGGAGGCCGAGACCTGGTTCGGCGCCGGCCGTGGACTCGACCGCTTCGTGGTCCTCACCATCGGCGCAGGGATCGGCTACGGCCTCGTCCTCGGCGGCAGCCGGGTCGCCTCCGTCGAGGACGGGCGGGGCATGGGCCGCCGCTGGATCGTGAACCCGTACGGCCCTCTCACTCCCGAAGGAGAACGCGGCAGCGCCATCTCCCTGTTGACCATCCCCAGCATCCGCTACCAGGTCAGGGCCGCCACCGGCGAGGACCTGACCTACGAAGAGATCCTCGCCCGTGCCGCGGCGGGTGACCCGCTGCCGGCCCGCGTCCTCGACGAGGCGGCCCGCGCGCTCGGCACCCTCGTCGCGCAGATCGCCAACTTCGCCATGCCCCAGAAGATCCTGCTCGCCGGGGAGGGTGTCGGACTCGTCGACGTGGCGGGCCCGGTCGTCGAGGAGACGATCCTCACACACCGCCACCCGCAGGCCGATCGGGTCGACCTGGAGACGAAGGTCTCCGACTTCCACGACTGGGCGCGCGGGGCCGCGGTGCTGGCCATTCAGGTGCTGGTGCTGGGGACGGGGGAGGGACGGTCAGCAGGTGCGGAGGGTGATCCCACGTAGGACGAGTGATCAGGTTCACGGTCCGTAATGTCGTAAGGCGCACCTTTACTCACATCACCTTCACGCCAAGGCCCGTATGCTTCACATCATGTCCACCACTCCTGAAGCCGACTCCGTGCGGTCCGCCGCCGATGTCAACGAGGAGATCCGGGCCCTCTGGTTCAGGGCCGGTGGGACGCTGAGCATGGAGGAGCGGCGGGAGTACCAGCGGCTCGCCCTGGAGTGGGCGGAAGCCGCCCCCCAGTCGCCCACACAGGCGGCGTGAGCCCGCTCGGCCGCCCCGCGGGCCCGTGACGAACGGGGCGTGACTCCTGGTTGCGCATCTCCGCCCCGTTCCCCGTCCGCAGCCCCGGCCTCAGCCCCAACTCTGCGAGTACTGCCGCCGGTAGCGGTTGCGATCCTGTTCCGTGCGGATGTACCGCGTGGCGACCAGCGCGATGATGCTGCCGGCGATGACCAGCAGCCCCGGACCGATGTTCTTCGGGTCCGTGAGGCGGGTGAGGAGCGGCTCGGAGGGGCCCGAGCCGACCGCCTGGACCGAGCCGGGCGCTGCGGATCCCGGCACGACGGCCGCGCCTTGAGAGGACGCGGGGGCGGGGGACGACTGGGCGGTGGCTCCCGCCGCGCCCTGGGCCGCGGCCCCCGGTCCGGTCAGTTTCACCCCGAGCGCCGTGAGCGCCTTGGTGATCGGCTGGAAGAACGTCGTTCCGCCCGCGGTGCAGTCCCCGTTGCCCCCCGAGGTCACACCGAGCGCGATGCCCTCAGAGAACAACGGACCGCCGCTGTCGCCCGGTTCGGCGCACACATTGGTCTCGATCAGACCGGTCACAGTGCCCTCGGGGTAGTTGACCGTCGCGTTGAGCGCCTTCACCTCACCGTCGTGGAGTCCACTGGTGCTGCCGCTGCGGAAGACCCGCTGGCCGACCGTCGGATCGGCGGCGCCGATGATCTGGACGCCCTTGCCGCCCCCGATCGAGACGACGTTGTTCCCGGTGTCGTTCTGACCGTTGTTGTACTGGATGAGGGAGAAGTCGCTGCCGGGGAACGCCGTGGTGACCGTCTGCCCGAGCTGCTTGGCGCCCTGGTTGTCGCCGAACCAGACGGACCCGGCCGGCCCGCAGTGCCCGGCCGTCAGGATGAACTCGTTGCGCCCGTTGGTCACGTTGTAGCCCGCCGAACAGCGCCCACCGGTCGAGAACATCGGCAGGGCGGCGTTGAGCCGTGTGGTGAACGTGCCCTCGGTCCGTTCCATGCGGACCGAACTGCCCATGTTCTCGGCGAGCTTCTTCATCCGGGACCAGTCGGCGGCGGAGACGGTGCGGTCGGCCTGCACCACCACCTCGTTGTGGACATAGTCCATGGCCCAGGCGGTGCCCGCGACACGTGGCGCCGCCTTCAGCGCCTTGGTCACGGACTTGAGGTCCTCCATGCTGTGACTCACGACCTTGGGGCGGGCGCCCGCTTTCTTCACCTCGGCCGCCGCGGCCGAGTCGGTCACCGCGACCACGGGGCGCCCGTCGGCGGCGATCCAACTGCCCGCCGTACGGGAGGTACCGAGGGTCGACACCAGGCCCGCGCCCTTGCCCGCGGCGGCCAGGGTGGCGCTCTGGGGGGCACGTGACGCGGCGGACGGCTCGCTCGCCATGGCGTGCGTCACCATCAACCCTCCGCAGAGGACCCCGCCGACGGCCGCGAGTCGCGCCCCCCGTCGGACGATCCGTCGTCGTGCGTGCCTCATGCATGGGCTCCCGAAGCCGTACGGTGCGGCGTCGACGCCGCCGGGGCTCCGGTCGTGAGCCCTCCTTCCATACGTGCGCCCGTGCCCCCGCGTTCACCCTCGGCCGTTCTCCGGTTCAGGGTTTGCGGCCCACCCCGCCGAACATGGCCACTTCCGCCGGTTCGTCCCCGTCCGTCGCCTCCGGCCGCCAGCGCGAACAGGAGACGACACCGGGCTCCAGGAGATCGAGACCGTCGAAGAAGCGGGCGATCGCCTCGGGGTGCGCTGGGTGATCCAGGGTGTGCCGTGCTGGTTCCAGTAGGAGACGGCGGCATCCACGTCCGGCATCGCCGGGCTGGTGATCGTGTGCGAGAGGACCAGATGGCTCCCCGAGGGCAGCCCCTCCAGCAGTCGGCGCACGATGTCGTACGCCTCCACGTCGTCGCCGATGAAGATGACGACCCCGAGCAGCATCAACCCGACCGGCTCGCTCAGGTCCAGCGTCCTCGCGGCGCGTTCGAGGATGGCGTCCACATTGCGGAGGTCCTCGTCGAGATGGTCGGTGCGGCCCTCGGGGGCACTGGTGAGCAGGGCGCGGGCGTGCGCCAGGACCAGCGGGTCGTTGTCGACGTACACGATCCGGGCGTCCGGGGCGAACCGCTGCGCCACCTCGTGCGTGTTGTCCGCGGTCGGCAGGCCGGTGCCTATGTCGAGGAACTGGCGTGTTCCGCACTCGGCGACCAGGTGGCGTACGGCGCGTCCCAGGAACAGCCGGTCCGCCCGCGCGTAGTCGCCGATGCCCGGGTGCAGTTGACGGATCCGCTCCCCGGCCGCCCGGTCGACCTCGTAGTAGTCGCCACCGCCGAGCCAGTAGTTCCAGATCCGGGCCGTGTGCGGGCGCGTCGTGATGATCCGGCTGAGCACCTCCTCGGCGGGGAGGTTCGAGGCGGCCGGGTTCTCGGGCACGGAATCAGCTCCTGGGCAATTCCTGAGAGGACGTGGCAACCGGCAATGTAGGCGTCAACAAGTCGGCGGGAAAGGGAAGTTGCCACTCTCTTGTCGGCCGTACCAGTGGCAGCCCCGGGGCCTGCCATGATGTGCGCATGCGTGTGCTGATGCCGGTCCCCGACCACGACTTCGACGTCACCGAAGTGGCCGTTCCCTGGCGGATCCTCACCGATGCGGGGCACGAGGTCGTGCTCGCCACCGAGCACGCGGGAACCCGGCCGGCGGCGGACCCCCGGCTGCTGACGGGGGTGCTCTTCGGACAACTGGGCGCCGCCGAGGAGCCCCGGCGCTTCTACGAGCAGCTCACCGGGGCACCTGAGTTCACCACCACCGTCTCCTGGGCCGATGCCGACGTCATGGAGTACGACGGCCTGCTGCTGCCCGGCGGACACGCACCCGGCATGCGGCAGTACCTCGGCTCCACGGCGCTTCACCAGCAGATCGCCCGCTTCTGGGCCCTCGAACGGCCCGTCGGCGCGATCTGCCACGGCGTCCTGGTGCTCGCCCGCGCCCGCGACCTCACCACCGGCCGCAGTGTCCTGGCCGACCGGCGCACGACCTGCCTGCCCAAATACATGGAACGCACGGCCTACTTCACCACCGCCTGGCGCCTCGGCCGCTACTACCGTACCTATCCGGCGTACGTCGAGGACGAGGTCAGGGCGGCCCTCGCCGACCCGGAAACGCAGTTCGCACGCGGCCCCCGCACCCTGACCCGGCGCGGTACCGCCACCGACGACACGGACGCGTTCGTCGTAGAGGACCGCCGCTACCTCTCGGCCCGCTGGCCGGGTGACGCCTACCTCTTCGCCCGCCGCTACCTCGCCCTGCTGAACGGCACCGCCGAGCGATGACCGGGGCCTGTCCGCCGGGCAGGCCCTAACTGCGCAGGCGGCCGGCGACCTCCTCCGGCGTCAGGTACCTGTCGGTGTGCTCGAATTCCCGCAGGGTCCCCTTCCGGTCGGCGAGGAAGCCGGTGCGCACGAAGTCGTCGCCCGCGACCGCGTTGAGGAACCAGTTGGCGGCCGTGCGGAACCGGGCCGTGCCCGTGCGCAGCGCGTACAGGTGGTATCCACGGGCCACGACCTGCGCGGGCACGCCCTTGAGACCGATACCGAGCGGCTTGGACACCGCGTCGTGGCCGCCGAGGTCGACGACCAGGCCGAGGTCCTTGTGCTTGTACGGCGTCATGGGCTGCCCCCGCAGCAGCGCCGCCAGGTTCTTCGCCGCGTGCCGGCCCTGCCGGGCGGCGTGCTGGGCGGTCGGCGGGCAGTAGGAACCGTCGGCCCTGGCCAGGTCGGGCACGGCGGCCGCGTCGCCCAGCGCGAACACCCCGTCCAGTCCCGGCACCTTGAAGTCCGGCTCGACGAGGACCCGGCCGCGTACGGTTTCCGCGCCCAGCGAGTCGACCAGCGGACTCGCCGCGACACCGGCCGTCCATACCAGCGTCCGTGACGGCAGTACCCGGCCGTCCGTGAGGGTGATCTTGCCCTCCGTGACCGAGGCGACGGTCGTCTTGAGAGAGATCTCCAGTCCGCGCTCGCTCAACAGGCGCAGCGCACTCGCCCCGAGCTTGTCCCCGAGCTCCGGGAGCAGCTTGGGGGCGACGTCCAGCAGGTGCCACTTGATGAGCCCGGGATCCAGGCGCGGGTGGTAGCGCTTCGACGCGGCAGTGGTCAGGCGTTGCAGGCAGGCCGCGGTCTCGGCGCCCGCGTATCCGCCGCCGACCACGACGAACTGCAGTCGCGCCGCCCGCTCGTCCTCGTCCGACGTGGCCGCGGCCAGGTCGAGTTGGGCGATCACATGGTCACGCAGATACACCGCCTGGGCGAGCGTCTTCATCCCGCGCGCCTCGTCGAGGAGACCGGGGATGTCGAAGGTGCGGGTCACGCTGCCCGGGGTGAGCAGCAAGTAGTCGTACGACAGATCGACGAACTCCCCCGTGATCTTGCGTACGACGCACCTCTTGGACGCGGGATCCACGCCGATCACCCCGCCCGGCATGAACGTCGTGCGGCGCAGGATCCGGCGCAGCGAGGGGGCCACGGACTGCGGGGTGACGACACCGGCGGCGACGTGCGGCAGCAGCGGCAGATAGAGCTGGTAGTCGGTGGGGCTGACCAGGGTGATCCGGGCGTCGCCCGGTTGAAGTGCGTGCTCGAGCCCGCGTGCGCACTCGACGCCGGCGAACCCGCCGCCGACGATCACGATGTTCGGTGCGTCCATCCCAGCTGCCTCTCTCCGTGTGCCGACATCGCGGCCCGCCGCCCGCGAGCCCAGGCTCACACGGGATGACCCCGGGTGCCACCCAGCGCCGGAGGGGAGGACGGCGGCCACGAGTTCTTCTACCGATCAGTAACTTCCTCTTCCCTTTTCGTACATCCTTAGGCACGATCATCTGTCCAGCGGCGACGGTCGAGGCACCTCGCCGCTCCGACATGAAAAGGGGACGAGCATGACAGGACGCGGTGTGGGGCGCCGGATCGGCGCGGTCTCGGCGGTCGTGGCGCTGGGCATCGGGGGGACGGTCACCGCTGCGGGGACCGCCGCCGCGGCTCCGGCCCAGACGGCGGTGAGCGCGTCGGCGACGACGGCCGCGGTCGACTACGCCACCTGGCAGAGCGACGTCAAGGCGGTCATCGACCAGGCGCGGCCCTACGTCGAGCAGCGCACCGCGAACGCCGCCGGGCAGAAGCTGGCCCTCGTCTTCGACATCGACAACACCACGCTGGAGACGGACTTCCACCCGTGGTACGAGCTGCCGACCCCGGCGGTCAAGCCCTCGCTCGACCTCGCCCGCTTCGCGCGCTCCCGCGGCGTCGACATCTTCTTCATCAGCGCACGTCCGGGCATCATCTCGTCCTTGACGCAGTGGAATCTGACGAGCGTCGGCTACCCGGTCTCCGGTCTCTACACGCGCGACCTGCCCGACCTGTTCGACGAGGTCAGCGCCTACAAGACCAGCAAGCGCGCGGAGATCGAGTCGCTGGGCTACACGATCATCGCCAATGTCGGCAACAACGACTCCGACCTCGTCGGCGGCCACGCCGAGCGCACGTTCAAGCTGCCGGACTACAACGGCCAGCTGTCCTGAACGGGCGGCCTGGACTCCCGGCCCTGACTGCTTAGACTCCCCGCATGGACGAGACGAAGCTGGACGCGCTTGCTTCAAGCAAGTTCCTGCTGATCACGAGCTACCGCAAGAACGGTACGGGTGTGGCGACGCCCGTGTGGGTGGTCCGGGACGGTGCGGCGCTCGGCGCCTGGACCAGCGCGGACTCCTGGAAGGTGAAGCGGATCCGCAACCGGGCCGACGTTCTGGTGGGTCCGTGCGACGTGCGCGGCAATCCGACCGGCGAGCAGGTCCCCGCCACGGCGGAGATCCTCGACCCGGCCGCCACCGCGCGCTACCGACAGCTGATCGCCGGCAAGTACGGCGTCCTCGGCCGTCTCACCCTCTTCGGCAGCCGTCTGCGGCGAGGGAAGGACGGCACGGTCGGGGTTCGCATCTCCCTGACCGCGTGAGGAGAGGGTGAGGGCCCGACCACCGCCGGGCCCTCACCCCTTCCTGTCCGTGTCACCCGTAGAACGGTCCCGGAGTGCTCCAGGTCGTCGTTCCGAAGACATTCGGGTCGTCGATGCCGATGGTGATGTCGGAGACCTTGAGCCCGAACTGGGTCGGCGTCATGCCGTCAGGACAACTCACCTGTACGGGTGGGAAGTTCATGTAGAACTTCGGCCCCTCGTCCGAGTCGTGGTTCCGGTCCCAGGACAGGATGTAGTTGCTGTCCGGATAGAAGTAGTTGTCCAGGAGCTGCTGTCGCGTGGTGCGGACGACGAAACTCGTACCGTGGTCGAAGGCGCCGTCCGGGCGCAGACAGCCGAAGGTGCGCGCGGTGTCGGCGTACGCGGCGAATCTGCCGCCCACGCTGGTGAGTCCGGCCAGATAGCCGGGCTGGTTGCGCACGTTGTGCAGGACGACGTCGAGCCTGAAGCCGCCGCAGCCCGGGGTCGGGTCGTAGTCGTGGTAGACGACCAGGCATTTACGGTCGCCGAAGTAGGCGGTGGGGTCAGGGTTGTACGGCTGCGGTACCGTCTGCTTGTAGAACCTGACGGTGGCCGAGATGCCTCCGTCGGTCGATGCCGGGATGTCCACGTTGGTCGTGGCCCGAGCGGCGCCGGGCCCGGCCAGAACGAGAAAAGCCCCCGCGACCGATGCGAGGGCCGGGCGGCCCAGTACTCCGGGCACGCGCGTCTTCCCCATGAGCGATTCCCCCTCGTGCACGTGGTGCGCACGCACATGGGCCGTGCACGCACACGAACAGTGACAGGCGCACGCTGGCGTCCCTCGGTCGGCCGATCCGGCGATCGCGCCAACGCTCACAAGCGGAACGTATGCCTGGTCGTCCGGTGGGTGGGGTTGTCGGGGGCCTGTCGGGGTTGTCGGTGACCTGTAGGTGATCTGTCAGCCGCGGTTGCGACCTTGGAGCCGTCCCGTCGCACCCAGCACCAGGAGCCTGCCCCATGTCGTCCATGTCGTCCATGTCCCGTACCTGGCCGTGGGATGTCCGTCGGCTGCCGCGTGCCGACGGCAGCACCTTCCTGATCACCGGCGGCAACGCGGGCATCGGGTATTTCGTCGCCGAGCAACTCGCCGGGACCGGGGCCACCGTCGTCCTGGGCAGCCGGGATCCGGCGAAGGCCGAAGCCGCCATGGGGTCGATCCGATCCCGCGTCCGCGGTGCGCGGCTGCGCCGTCTCCGGTTGGACCTCGCCGATCTGGCGTCGCTCAGAACCTCGGTGGACTCGCTGGATACGGAGCGCCTCGACGCGGTGGTCTGCAACGCGGGGGTGGCGCTCGACGAGCCGCCGCGCCGGTGGACCGGGGACGGCAACGAGCTGATGTTCGGAACCAATCACCTCGGGCACTTCGCGCTGACCCGGTGGCTGGCGCCGCTGCTGTCGGCCGCACCGACGGCTCGCGTCGTGACGGTCGGCAGTTTCGCGGCGCGGTCCGAGCGGCTGGACCTGGACGATCCGCAGTCCGGCAGGGACTACCGGCCGAAGCGCACCTACGGGCGTTCGAAGCTGGCGCAGATGACCTTCGGATTCGAGCTCGACCGCCGTCTGCGGGCGGCAGGCAGCTCGGTGCTGAGTGTGGTGGCTCACCCCGGCGGCGCACTGGACTCCCTGACCCCTTCCCGGCCGCCGGTGCACGTGCGCAGTACCGGTGAACGGCTGCGCGGCCTGCCTGCCGGCCTCCTCGTCCAGGGCAAGGAGGCCGGTGCGTGGCCCGTGGTGCGGGCCGTTCTCGACCCCAGGGTGGGAGGAGGGCAGTTGTGGGGGCCGACGGTCTTCGGCCTGCGCGGCGAACCGAGGCTCGAACCTGTACGGGACCACTTCGCCGACGCCCTGGTCGCGGCCCGGCTGTGGGACCTCAGCCGCGACCTGACGGGAGGCGAGCCCAATTTCGAGCCGCGGTAGACCCACGCGAGCGGGACGACCCGGCCGCACGGCTCCGCTCCTCAGCGGGTTTCGTAGCCGGTCCAGGCGTGGAGCTTGTCGGGGTTGAGGACCATCCACACGTCGGTGATCAGTCCGTCGTGGATGTCCACGGCGAGGACGGCGATCGTGGTGCCGGCGATGCGGACGGTGACGCCGGGGGTGCCGTTGACATCCTCCTCGACGAGTTCCACCTCGGGTTCGTTGCGCATGAGGCCGAGGAAGAGGCGGGCGACCTTGTCCCGGCCGATGATCGGGCGCAGGGCGGCACGGACCTTGCCGCCTCCGTCACTGCGTGACTCGACGGCGGGGTCGAGGAGCGCGACGAGGGTGTCTAGGTCGCCGGTTCGGCAGGCGTGGCGGAACGCGGTGACGATCTGCCGGTGTTCGTCTGCGGTACTGCTGCCGGGCCGCTGGTCGGCGATGCGTCGGCGGGCTGAGGAGGCGAGCTGGCGGCAGGCGGCGGGGGTGCGGCCCACGGTGTCGGCGATCTCGGTGAAGGGCATGCCGAAGATGTCGTGGAGGACGAAGGCCACGCGCTCCGCGGGAGTGAACGAGTCCAGGACCACCAGCATCCCCATGCTGACCGACTCGTCGAGGGTGATCCGGTCGGCAGGGTCGGCCCAGCCCTCATCGCCTGCGCTGGTCCACGCGGCACTGTGCCGGACGGGCTCGGGCAGCCATTCACCGGTGTACTGCTCGCGGCGGACGCGGGCCGAGGTGAGGTGGTCCAGGCAGATCCGGGAGGCGACCCGGGTCAGCCAGGCCAGCGGTGCGACGATCGCCTGCTGTTCCTTCTCGGGCAGGCTGTACCAGCGGGCGTAGGTTTCCTGGACCACGTCCTCGGCGTCCTGCAGGGATCCGAGCATGCGGTAGCCGAGGTTGAGCAGGCGGCGGCGTTCGGCCATGAGGCTGCCGAGGGTGGGGTCCTGGTCGGGTCCCAGGGGTGTGGACACGGGGCCGTCATCCTCCCTGGCGGGCGTGGTGGGCGTGGTGGGCGTGGTGGGCGTGGTGGGCGTGGTGGGCGTGGAGGGCGGTGTGGTGGGTGAGCCATTCGTCGAAGGTCTGGCTGCCGCGGGGGCCGGGTCCGGTGGGGAGCAGGCCGTCGCCGGTCATGGCCGTGCCGGTGGCGCCGGGCATCTTTACGGGCAGCAGCAGCCGGTGCTGGTGGCGGGCCCGCAGCAGACGTCGCGTCATGTCGACGACCTGTTCGACACGCGGTCCGGCGAGTTCGGGGGCCATGCCCTGGGCCGGGGCGGGGACGAGTTGTACGAGGTGCTGCGCGACCTCGCGGGCGGCGACGGGTTGGGTTCGCATCCGGGGTACGACCGCGAGCGGTCCGGGGACCCGGTCGAGGGTCTGCTGGGCGAACTCGTGGAACTGGGTGGCGCGCAGCACCGTCCACGGCGTCCGCCCGCTTCTCAGCACGTTCTCCTGGCGCAGTTTTCCCTGGTAGTAGCCGAGGCCGACCCGGTCGATCCCGACGATCGACAACAGTATGTGGTGGCGGACCCCGGCCTGTTCACCGGCGTCCAGGAGGGCGTGGGCGACGCGGTCGAAGAAGGCGATGGCCTTCTTGCCGCTCGTGGTGGTCACGTTGGTGACGTCGATGACGGCCTCCACGCCGGCCAGGGCCGCGTCGAGTCCGGTGCCGGTCACGAGGTCCACCCCTGTGGACCGGGCCAGTACCACCGGGTGGTGCCCGGCCGCCGTCAGTTCCTCGACCACACACCGTCCCACCAGTCCGGTACCGCCTGCCACTGCCACCCGCACGCCGGGCTCCTCCTTCGCGCTCACGCTGCCGTTGTCGCCGTTGCGGTTGTGGGTCATCGTGCGCGGTCCTGTCGTGCGGGGAGGGCGGGGAGCAGCAGCAGGGCCGCGAGCAGGATGAGTGCGGCGAGGAAGACCACGTTGAGGATCTGGTCGCGGGTGTTGTACATGTCGAGGTGCTGGACGTGGTAGCTGAAGTGCAGCACGTTGAAGAGCAGCCACACGGCACCTGTCGTCTGCACCAGCCGTGTGTTGTGCACGGAGCGCAGGGTGATGACGGTCAGGACGGCCAGGGCCAGGAACATGGCTCCGGCGTCCTTGGCGAGGTGTTCGTTGTAGGGGCCCAGCTGGGGCAGCCAGCTCAGTCCGAGGCCGGGGAAGTTCGCGTACCAGCTCGTCGGGGAGCAGTAGGCCCAGATGCCTGTGTACAGCCCGGTCACGGCCAGGAGACCGAGACCGGCGTACCTGATTTTCGAGTTCATACCTCTATGACGAGACAGCTCTCTCGAATGTGAGGGGGGTTGCCCCGCTCATATGAAGCCGGCCGGCGGCGACCGCCCGGGCGGCCACGACGAGGCCCACGGCGCAGGCACTGCGAGAGGGGTCCTCGGGGCATCCCCGGGGGTGTTGCCCGGCCGTCTCCGCGAGGGCGACGAACTTTCCGTGGCGGGCGGCGACAAGCTCGCCGACGCGCGCCACCTCGGCGGGGAGGAGCCGGCAGAGCGTGGTCGGCTTCACTCCGGACGGATGGTGCGTTCCGTCCCCGGCGACTTCGGGGCCGAGGCCCCGGATCCGTCGGCGATTTCCCGCACGCGGTCCCCCGACGCCGAGGCGGCTCCGAAGACGTCCCGCGTTGAACAACCAAGCCGGGACCATGACTTCATCTGAGGCTGTCAGGTCATGGACAAATCTTCAACCAAGCGTCTCCCGGTCCGGTCAAAGGGTCTACCCGCATAGACGCTCCCAGTGCTGTCATGCCCACGACCGCCCGGAACTCCTGCCGGGCACCACATCGGGAGACCCCCACGATGTCCCGCATATCCCGCCCCCTCATCACCTCCCTGTCCGCCCTCGCCCTCGCCGCCGCCGGCATCACCGTCGCCACCGGCAGCGCTCACGCCGCGACGTGCAGCCAGGCCTACCTTCCCCTGCCGGACCCCGGCTGCCAGCCCGGTGCCCTCAACCCGGACGTCACCCAGTCCACCATCGACTCCACGATCTGTGTCTCCGGCTGGACCGCGACCGTACGGCCCTCCAGCTCGTACACCACCGCTCTGAAGAAGAAGCAGATCGTCGAGTACGGCTACACCGACACCAGCACTTCGGACTACGAGGAAGACCACTTCGTGCCCCTGGAACTCGGCGGTGCCCCGAAGAGCGAGCTCAACCTCTGGCCCGAGCCGCAGTACGGCACCAAGACCGCGGCCAACAAGGACACCGTCGAGAACAAGCTCAAGAAGGCCGTCTGCGCGGGTACGGTCTCGCTCTCCGACGCCCAGGACGCCATCATCAACGACTGGACCACCGCTCTCTCCGACCTCGGCCTCAGCTGACGCGGCATCCCTCGCGGCGCGGCCGAACAGACTCGCCGGGCCCGATCCCTCCGTGGATCGGGCCCGGCTTCCTTGTGTCACCGATCGGGCGGGGCTGGGGGAGTCGACCGGATGTGTTCTGCGCGAAGAGTTGACTAGAAAGCGCTTACCCCTTACGTTTCCCGTTCAGCAGCCTGACCCGCGCCTGGCATCTCATATGTGAGACATCGGATCTCCGAGCCGCATCACCTGGGAATGTGCGCACTCCCTGGAGCTGAAGATTCTCGGTGTGAGCGTCATGAGCGCCTCATGCTGTTCGTCATCGTGTACATCGTTCGTGTACATGACCTGCGGCACTCCCGAAGGGACGCACCCGCATGCGTACTCGCCCCCCACGAACACGCACCCGCAGACTGGCCCTGGCTACGGCCACCCTGGCCGCTACCACCGCTCTCACCCTCCCGTCGTCCGCCTCGGCGGCCGACACCTCGCCGGTCGGCTTCGGTGCCGGGACCACCGGCGGAGGGGGAGCCACCGCCGTCACCGTCTCGACCCTCGACGCCTTCAAGGCGGCCGTCACGGGCGACACCGCCAAGGTGGTGCGCGTGAACGGCCCGATCATGCTCAGTGGACAGGTCGACATCGGCTCCAACACCACCGTTCTCGGAGTGGGTTCGGCGTCCGGCTTCACCGGCGGCGGACTGCGGCTGAAGAAGGTGACCAACGTGGTCGTCCGCAACCTGAACATCAGCAAGCCGCTCAAGCCGGCCGACGGCATCACCGTGCAGGCGTCGACGAAGGTGTGGATCGATCACAACTCCTTCTCGTCCGACCGTGACCACGGCAAGGACTACTACGACGGTCTGCTCGACATCAATCACGGCTCCGACTACGTCACCGTGTCCTGGAACACCTTCAAGGACCACTACAAGGGCTCGCTCGTCGGTCACAGCGACAACAACGCGAGCGAGGACACCGGGCATCTGCGGGTGACGTACCACCACAACTGGTTCGACAACGTCAACTCCCGCATCCCCAGCCTGCGCTTCGGCACCGGCCACTTCTACGACAACTACGTCGTCGGGGCCGACACCGCCGTGCACTCCCGCATGGGCGCCCAGATGCTCGTCGAGAACAACGTCTTCCGCACCACGACGGTCGCCGTTAAGACCAACCGTGACAGCGACGTCGACGGATACGCCAACCTGCGCGGCAACGACCTCGGGGGAGCCGCCACCGAGATCTCGCAGGTGGGCACCTTCACCGCCCCGCCCTACAGCTACACCGCCGAGCCCGCCTCGAGTGTCGTCGCCTCGGTGACGTCCGGCGCGGGCGCCGGAAAGCTCTGACCGCCCCCACGTTCAGAAGGAGGAATCGGGACATGACCTCATCAGCACGCCCGCGCGCCCGGCGGCGCGCCCTCACCGGCTACCTGGCCGCAGCCGGCCTGTCGACTGTCATGATCATGGCAGACGGTGGCCTGTCTCCGGCGAGTGCCGCCACCTGGCCCACCGCGAACGGCAGTCAGGCGGTCTCGGCCACCATCTCGGTCTCCGGTACCAAGGACTACGGGATGAAGCGGCTCTACGGCACCGGCGACCTGGGCTCCGGCAGTCAGGACGAGGACCAGGGACCGATCCTGGAGCTGGCCGCCGGTACCGTTCTGAAGAACGTCATCATCGGCGCCCCCGCCGCGGACGGGATCCACTGCCTGGGCAACTGCACGCTGCAGAATGTCTGGTGGGAGGATGTGGGCGAGGACGCGGCGACGTTCCTGGGCTCCTCGTCGTCCAACGTCTACACCGTCTCGGGCGGCGGCGCGAAGGAAGCCAGCGACAAGGTGTTCCAGTTCAACGGCGCCGGAACGCTGAACGTCTCGAACTTCGCGGTGCAGACCTTCGGTACGTTCGTCCGCTCGTGCGGCAACTGCAAGACGCAGTACAAGCGGGCGATCAACCTCAACGGGATCGAGGCCACCTACAAGGGAAGCAAGCTCGTCGGCATCAACACCAACTACGGCGACAGCGCGACCCTCAAGGCCATCAAGATCGTCGGGGATTCCAGCAAGAAGATCATCCCCTGCCAGAAGTACATCGGCAACAACACGGGGGCCGAACCGACCACGAACGGGACCGGCCCCGACAGCACGTACTGCAAGTACGCGACGTCCGACATCACGTACGGCTGAGGGTTCTCTCCGGGTGACTGGCGAACCGGCAGCACGCGCCGGTTCGTTCGGTCACCCCACGTCAACTCCAGCCGCGATAGGGACCGTCGACGAGCTGGAAGACCGGCTGGTTGCGCACCGGATCCTGGACGGTGGAGAGCTGGACACGGTCGCCGCTGTGGACGTCGGCGGGCGCGCCCATCACCCGACCGCGCACGGTGAACCCCTCCGTCATCTCGATGAGGGAGACGTTCCGGGCCGCCGGGGTGTTGCGGTGGACGACGGTGGAGTGGCGTACGACGCCGGCCCCCGCGCTCGTCTCCGTCCGCAGGTCGCTGCCCGCGCAGACCGGGCAGAGAAGGCGGTGGTACATCGCCGTCCCGCACCAGCGGCACCGCTGGAAGAGGAGAGCGTCCGAGGTCGACGTCCCGTTCGGCGCGGAGTCGCTGCCGAGTATGTCCGTCGCGGGTCCGACGCCCGGATGAAGGGCGATTCCTGAGTGGTACACGTGTCATCTCCCTGCACTGGGCCGGAGTCTGAGGTGCCCGGAGCGCCGCGCACGAGCCACAGAGTATGGCACTGAGTGCCACACGTAAAGGCACTCGGTACCCTCAAATGAGGAAGCGGGTGCGATTCGGTGTCTCACTCCTGGTTGAGCGCGGACTCGATCTCCCGTACGACGCGCCACATCGGTGCCCCGCGCCGCGAGATCACGACGACCACGTCCTCCTGCTCCTCGGCCCGTGCGTGACCGTCCCCGGGGGAGCTGCCGAACGAGGCCTGTACGTATCCCAGCGCGTGGTCCACGGCCGTGTCGGGATCGCTCTGTCCGTCCGAGCGCAGCCAGGAGCGCAGGGCGTTGTTGTGTGCGGCGACCACCGCCGCGGCGATGACGTCGGCCTGCAGGGTGCCGTCGGGCCGGCCGGCGAAGCGGTCGCGCAGATACTCCGCGAGGGCGCGCTCGTAGCGCCAGACGACCGACAACTCGTACGCGCGCAGACCGGGGACCTTCTTGGTGAGGCGGTAGCGCTGCACGGAGAAGGTCGGGTTCTCGGCGTACATGCGCAACACCAGTCGGGCGGCGTCGCACACTCTGCGTACCGGCTCCTCCTCGCCGGTGCCGGCGCCCAGGAACGCCGTCATGTCGGTCAGGCAGCGCTCGTGGTCCGGGAAGACCACGTCCTCCTTGGAGGGGAAGTAGCGGAAGAAGGACCGTCGGCCGACCCCGGCGAGCGTGACGATGTCGTCGACCGTGGTCTGCTCGTACCCGCGCTCCAGGAACAGCTGGAAGGCCGCCGCGACCAGCGCGTCCCGCATGGGCGGCTTCGCCGTCGTCGTGTCGGCGGTGTCGCCGCCGCGGGGTTCCTCGCTCATGGACGGAACCTAGCATCGTGTGGACAGTGTGGCACTCAGTGCACATGAGCGAGGGAACTGAGTTCCCCCGGTGAAGGCGCTGGTCGATCGCGTGCCCCGTCGGCATAGGCATCGGCATAGGCGTCGGCGTCTGCGCTCGGCCTGACGCGGGCGACTGCGGACCGGCCGCCGTCGAGCCGCCGCGGAATCGCTGAGTCCCTGTGTGTCGGAAATATGGCTGCACGTGAACTCATTGTGTTTTCAAGGAGGTTGACGGCTCCTGCACGGTGATCGACCATGTGGTCGAGCTGTGGCCCATGTGACCAATGGGCCCAGTGTTTCTTCGATCACTCATCCCCGGTGCGGCCCCCGGCCGCTTTGCGCTGCCCTGCCGCCGACGAACGGGTCTTGGATCATCAAGATGGGATCTGCATGTCCATAGCGAGACGCGTCACCCTTCGCTGCCTGCTGGGGACGGGCGCGGCGGCCCTCGCCTTCTCCGCGGCCACCACCCAGCGCCTGGCCGCGGGTACCCCCGGTGGAGGAGACGGCTGGGGCGGCGGCAACAGCGCCTACAAGCCCGGCCAGGGTGCCGGTACGGTGACCGCGGCGGATCGCTGCGAGTTCTCCCTGGACGGGACGGACTTCTACGACTGGGTCCGCGTCGACGACCAGAACCTGAAGCCCACCGAAGACGGCAAGGTGCACGTCAAGGTGCGCGTGGCGGTCGACGCCGGGTCCTGCACCGCCTCCCTCGCGGCGTACCGCACCCACGGGGCCACCTTCAAGACCTCCGGTGAGCAGGTCTTCCACGACTTCGACAGCGTCAAGGCCAAGCCGGGCGAGACCGACTCCCTCGACCCGGCGGGCATCGTCGAGCAGGCCAAGGTGATGCGAGAGCGGTACGGGTTCGACTCGTTCAAGCTCAAGGGCGGAGCGGTGCCGACGGTTCCCTCCCGTCCGCCCCGAACTTCCTCGTCCCACGCGACGGCACGAAGACCGGCGCCCGGCATGTTGAGCCGCAGCCCCGTCGAGCCGGAAAACATCAGAAAATCACCATGGCACGACTCCCTCGTCGTCGAACAGTTGGCCGGTAGGGCCGTCGTCGGGCAGAGCCGCCAACCGGATGGCGATCACCGCGCCCTGCTCAGGGGTCTGAGTACCGCTGAACCCGTTGAGGTCGGTGGCCACGTAGCCGGGGCAGGCGTTGTTGATCAAGATGTTGGTGTCGCTCAGCTCCTTGGCGTACTGGATGGTGACGGCGTTGAGATAGGTCTTCGTCGGCGCGTACGCCCCGCTGATCCCTCCGAGGTCGACACCGGGCGTGGACTGCAGGGCCAGAGAGCCGACATGGCTGGACTGGTTGACGATCCGCGGGTGCGCCGAGCGGCGCAGCAGCGGCAGCATCGCGTTGGTGACCCGGATGACACCGATGACGTTGGTCTCCACCAGCCGCCGCACGGTCGCGAGGTCGACGGTTGTGGGCTCCTCCGGCCAACCGCCCGCAGCGCCCGCGTTGTTGACCAGCACGTCAAGGCGTCCCGCTCGCTCCTCGATGAGCTGCGCCGCGGCGGTAACGCTCTCGTCGTCGGTCACGTCCAAGGGCACGCCGAACGCGTCGGCACCCGCCGCGCGCAGTTTCGCCACGGAGTCCTTCCTGCGCTGCTCGTCTCGAGCGCCGACACCGACGCTCCAGCCCAATGCGCCCAGCCCCGCCGCGATCTCGTACCCGATTCCCTTGTTCGCGCCGGTGACCAGCGCGATTGTCTTCTCACTCATGACAGCGAGCATGGCCGCGCTTCGACCAGACACCAACACCGTCTCGGTAATGCAGCAATACCCGCGCGACATCGATCGACCGTCCGCCGGAGTTACTGTGAACGCATGGAGATACGCGAGTTGCGGTACTTCGTCGCCATCGCCGAGGAACTGCACTTCGGGAAGGCTGCCCAGCGTCTGGAGATAGCCCAACCACCCCTGTCCCGTGCGATCGCCAGGCTCGAACGACAGCTCGGGGTCACGCTGCTGGAGCGCACCAGTCGCAAGGTCTCGCTCACCGAGGCCGGGGCCGTGCTGCTGTCCGAGGCGCGCGCGATCCTCAGCGCGGTGGCCGCAGCCGAGCGGCGTACCCAGCAGGCTGCGCAGAGGCGCCCCCGTCTCGTCCTCGCCGTCAAATCCGGCACTGCCGGCGAGTTGCTGGCCAAACTGCTCGACGCCTACCGCGCGGAGCCCGGGGCGGCCACCGTCGATCTGTTGCTCTGTGAGGCGCATCAGCAACAGAAGTTGCTGGAGGATGGGCAAGCCGACGTGGCTCTGCTGCACTTGCCATTCGATTCGACGGTCGGGCTCGACACCGAAACCCTGTACACCGAAGGACAGGTGGCGATCCTGCCCACCTCTCACTCACTTGCGGGCCGCTCTCATCTCCGGGTGGCCGAGGTCACCGCATTGCCGGAACTCCCGATGGCTCGCTGGCCCGATCCTGGCGGCAGCTACCCGGAGGGATCAGGTGCAGAGGTACGGAACCTGACACAGCTCCTCCAGCTGATCGCGCTCGGCCGTACCACCGTGATCATGCCCGAGTCCGCCGGCGCCGACCTGCGCCGGGATCTCACCGCCGTGCCGGTCCTGGACGCTCCGCCCGTGACAACGGTGATCGCCTGGCCGTCGCAGAGCCGACTTCGCGCGGTCGCCGACCTGATCCGCGTCGCAATACGTCTTTGAAGGCCCTGTACGTCAGTGCCTGCAGTGCTCGGGGCGCACACTTCCTGGCCGCGCGCATGTGCCACGGTCCAGTAGCGTCACGGAATCCCGAACTGCGGGCGTTGAGGGACGCGTCATCGAGCTGCTCGTGTCCGCAGAGCTGCGACGGACCAGTCGATCACCGGGGCGAGGCGTTCCGGTACCGGCCAGTCGTTGATCAGCGCGAGCAGCTGGAAGTACTGGTCCCGGCGCGGATCGCCTGCGGCTTCCAGGCGGTGCAGCAGCCACCGGTGCAGCTCGGCGTCATCGGGGCGGCCGTGGTCGAGCGCGCAGTCGGGGTCGAACATCCTGCCTCGGCAAGCAGAAGGACGGTTCTCGGGTGGTCGCCGATCCTGAGGCAGACTCATGACAGAGTCCTTGCAGCTCATTGGCTATGCGTCGGCACGGTATTGATCGCGACAGGTGTGGCGCAAGGCGTATCGGCCAGCTTCACTCATCCAGGGGCCATGGGAGCGCTTACTGGCTGATCCCGGTGTTACCCGGTTGAGACGTGGGCAGTCGTTTCAAATCTTGCTGACCCCAGAACTGGGGGTGGTACGACCGATGGCTTGGCCTATCGGTTTGATGGCGGTCAGGTTCCGCTTGAGTGGTCAGGCCATGCCTGACTCGTAGGCGGCGATGACGAGCTGGACTCGGTCGCGGGCATCGAGCTTGGTCAGCAGACGCGCCACGTGGCTCTTGGTGGTGGCCATGCTGATGTACAGGTGGGCGGCGATCTCGGCGTTGGACATGCCGCGTCCGATAAGGGTCAGAACTTCGCGTTCGCGGTCGGTGATCCCCTTGATCTCACGTTGGCGTCGGGCGTGGACGGCGCCCCGGCCGGTGAACTCCTGGATGAGGCGGCGGGTGACGCCGGGTGCGATCAGGGCGTCGCCGGCGGCGACGACGCGGACCGCCGTCACGATGTCGTCCAGCACCATGTCCTTGATCAGGAAGCCGCTTGCGCCGGCGTGCAGCGAGGCGTAGACGTTCTCGTCGTCGTCGAAGGTGGTAAGGACGACCACGCTCGCCTGGGTTTCTGTCTTGATAAGCCGGGTGGCCTCGATGCCGTCCATGACGGGCATCCGGATGTCCATAACGACGACGTCTGGGTGGAGATTGGTGGCCAACTGGACGGCCTCGGCGCCGGTCCCGGCTTCTCCGACGATCTCGATGTCCGGAATGTCATTGATCAGCATGCGAAGTCCGGCGCGGACTACTGGCTGGTCGTCGGCGAGGAGCACGCGGATCGTCATATGGGCAGCCTAGCCGCGACCCGGAAGCCGCCTTCGGTCTGCGGTCCGAAGCTGAAGTGGCCGTTGAGCAGGGCGATGCGCTCGCGCATTCCGGCGATTCCGTAACCGTTGTGCGTGCTCGTGGTCGCCGTGGCGTGTCCGTCGTCGGTGATCTGGATGGACAGTTCCTCCTCCTCGTAATCGACGCGAACGAGACAGTGTGCGGCGCCTGCGTGACGTACTACGTTGGTCACCGACTCCTGGATGACGCGGTAGGCGGCGAGTTCGATCTCGCGCGTGAGTGGGCGTCGTCGGCCATGCCACTGCACCTCGAGCCGCACCCCGGCGTCCGCCGCCGTCGCCGCCAGCCGGTCGACGTCCTCAATGCCCGGTACCGGGGTGGATGACACTGGTTCTGAGTCGGCCTCGCGAAGGACGCCGAGCATGCGCCGCAGCCCGGTCAGCGTCTCCCGGCTGGTTTGCTCGATGATGCCCAGCGCCTCGCGCACACCGTCCGGCTGGCTGTCGACGGCTCGCTTTGCCGCACCGGCTTGGATCGCGATGGCACCGATGCTGTGGGCCACTATGTCGTGCATCTCCCGGGCGATCCGCAGCCGCTCGGCCTGGACCGCCTGCGTCGCAGCCTGTGCCCGCAGGGCCTCGGCGTGGTCCTGCCGCAGTCGGATCCAACTGCCGAGGATCCAGGCGACGGCGGTGGCCACGACGAGGACCGACCACGGACCGGTGAGGACCTCGAAGGCTCCCGATCCGGGCACGAAGGCCGTCGCGGCCAGCACCCAGACGGCCAGCACGCCCGTCACCGCTGCGGCGGCGGCCTGGCGCGAACGGGTGACGGCTATATAGAAGACCAGGACGTCCGCCGCGAGGAACAAGGGCCACGTCGTGTCCCCGCACACCCGGGCCGCGACCGCCTCAGTCAGCAGCACCGCAAGGACCGGTGACGGTCGGCGGCTCGCCCAGCCGACCGGCCATGCCATCAGCAGAGCCATCCCCGTCAAGGCCCAGCGCCCGATGTGAACGAAGTGACCGGACGGCAGGAAGACCGGGTGCGCGGGCTGAGGCATCGCGGTGTAGAGAACCAGCGCGAACGCGGGGACGGCGCACCAGCCGAGTGCCGTCAGCGGGTCCGGCGACAACCGGCGCAGCAGAGCCGCGGGCAAAGGGAGGCGATGTCGCACCAGGCGATGCTATCCACCGAGGTTGAGGGTGGTATCGGCCCGTGGTCTGCATCCTGTGGGCTGACACGGCGGGAGCCCGCGGGCTGATGTGACACTGCCCCGGTCAGCGACAGCCTGGACGGCGTGATCGAAATCAACCAGCTGACCAAGCGCTACGGCAGCGTACTGGCCGTAGACAATCTGACCTTCTGTGTCCGACCCGGGCAGGTGACTGGGTTCCTTGGCCCTAATGGCGCCGGCAAGACCACCACGATGCGCATGCTTCTCGGCCTGAACGCCCCCACCAGTGGCACCGCGACCATCAACGGCCGTCCCTTCCAGGACTTCGGTACCGGCCTGTGCCACGTCGGCGCCCTGCTGGACGCAGGTGACGTCCACCGGGGGCGCACCGCGAAGGCACACCTGGCCGCACTGGCCCGCAGCAACGGCCTGCCCCGCCGCCGGGTGCAGGAGGTCCTTGAAATGGTAGGTCTGGGCGAGGCGGCCCGTCGGCGGGTTGGCGGGTTCTCGCTCGGCATGCGTCAGCGTCTGGGGATCGCCACCGCCCTGCTCGGTGATCCCCCGGTCCTGCTCTTCGACGAACCGATCAACGGCCTGGACCCCGAGGGCATCCGGTGGGCTCGCGAACTGTTCCGTCGCCTGGCCGCCGAGGGACGTACCGTGTTCGTCTCCAGCCACCTGATGAGCGAGATGGAGCACACCGCCGACCACCTCGTCGTCGTCGGCGGCGGCAGGCTACTCGCCGACGAGTCCCTCGCCCTCTTTGCGGCCCGCGCCAGCACCGCCGGCGTCACTGTGCGGACCCCCGACCCGGCTGTGCTGGCCGAGGTGCTGCGCACCGCGGGAGCCTCAGTGCTGTCGCAGGGCCGCGACGGCCTCACCGTTACCGGCCTCACCGCGGCTCGCATCAACGAACTCGCCTTCACCCACCGTGTCCTGGTCCACGAGGTCACCGCGCACGACGGAGCGCTGGAGGACGCCTTCATGGAACTGACAGCCGCCAGCGTCCGGTACCGCGCCTCAGCCACGTCCGAGAGGAGCACGGACCGATGACCGCCCTCTCGACGCCCCCCACAGCTACCACCCGACGCGGCGCTGCCGGACCTGCCCGCTGGCGCGATCTGCTCGGCGCCGAGTGGATCAAACTCTGGTCGCTGCGCTCGACCCCCATCGTGCTGGGCGTCCTCCTCGTCTTCTACCTCTACCTGGCCTACCGCGCCGCTCAGCTCGCCCACGACTCCTATCCGACGTGGCCCGCCTTCGCCAAAATCGACCCCGACCCCGCGCACGACGCCTTCGACTTCCCGAAGTTCCTCCTGCTGATGGCCACCGCCGGCACGGTCGGCGCGATGAACGTCGCCGGCGAACACGCGAGCGGACTGATCCGCATCACCCTTATCGCTGTGCCGGCCCGAGGCCGCGTGATGCTCGCCAAGGTCATGGTGGTGAGCGCCGTGTTGGCCGTCCTCGGCCTGCTCATCGGGATCGGGTGCTGGGGCATCACCCTGGCCGTCATCTCGGATCGGATCACCGGCTTCTCCTTCACCACCCCCGGCATCTGGCGTCTCATCGCAGGCACGACGGTCATGGTCCCGGTCTGCGGTTTGATCGGCATGGCCGTCGCCACGCTCATCCGCAGCACGGCCGGCACCGTCTTCGCCGTCCTCGTCTTCTTCCTCGTCGGTCCACTGGCCGTCAAGGCGCCCCTCCCTCTGCTGTCCGCCAATCAGCGGGCAGACCTGGGCAACACCCTTCCCGCATACGCCTGGGGCCGCCTGACGATCATGAGCCACGGGCACCTTGTCGAACACGTCTCCTCCGTTCCGGCGGCCTGGATCTCGCTCACCGTCTGGGCCATCGTCTCGGTCGCCGTCACCGTGACGGTCCTGCGGCACCGCGACGTGTGACGGCGGCACCGACGCCGGACACCCGACAAAGCACTCCTCTCCCGGACTGACACATGCGACGAGGAACCCTGATGGTCACAACTACCAGACCGACAACAGCCGCGACCGGTGCCGAACTCCGCGGCCGATTCCGCAACCTGCTCGCCGCAGAACGGATCAAACTGTTCTCGCAGCGCTCGACCTACGTCCTGCTGGCACTTGCCCCAGTGATCACCATCTGCGGTGAGTGGTTCACCTGCTCGGGTGTCCACTTTGTCAGCGCGTCGGCGCATGCCGCGTACGATCCGCTGAGAGGTTCCTTCAACTCCGGCACCTGGGGCTTCCTCATGGTCGGCGCCAGCATGCTCGGTGTCCTGGAGATGAGCAGGGAGTACTCCAGTGGACTGATCCGCACGACCTTCCTCGCCGTCCCGAACCGTCGGCGCGTCGTACTCGCCAAGGCAGTCGTCGTCGCGAGCGTGACGTCCGCCGTCGGCCTTGTCACGGCGATCACTTCGTTCATCACTGCCCAGACGATCCTGTCCGGCGACCAACTAGGCGTATCGATCAGCCAGCCCGCCGTCCTGCAAGGCTTCATGGCATCCACCGCAGTCCTGCCGGTATGTGCGGTCCTCGGCATGGCCATCGGCACGCTCATCCGCACCTCCGTGGCCGCTCTATTCACGGCCGTTCTAGCCCCGGTCCTGCTGGGCGCCATACCACCCAACAGCAACCAGTTTGCGGCCACTCTGAACAACTCCGCACCCCAGAACGCGTGGAATAACCTGACCAGCCTCGGCACCGAATGGGACCACGTCGGTTCCTTCCCTTTCACGGCACTCCAGTCCTGGGCCGCGCTCGCGTTCTGGCCGCTCCTCGTGCTTCTCGCCGCCGTAATCGTCGTGTGCCGCCGTGACGTGTGAGCCATGAACAGCCCCAATGTTCACGTCAATCGAGCCCTCGCGCCGGGCGCCGACGCAGGCCGTCGACAACTGGTGTGTCGGGGGCGTCCCGCTCGGCTTCAGCGGGCACCAATGCACCGGCGTGATCGCCGGATTCCTTCCGCCGATGTGACGTTTGAGCTGGTCGACGTCATCGGGCGCTCCGAAGCCGGACTCCCCGCCATTGTGGTCATGCCCCTGTTGCTCTTGCGGTGTTCAGTCTGCTGATCAGTTGGCGGTTGGCGGATCGTGCGGCCTGGAGGTCCTGACCCCGTTCTTCGAGCTGGCCGGTCAGTTCAACGACTTGCTGTTCCAGCGCGGTGATCCGGCTCTTGAGTTGTTCGATATCGTCCGGTGCTCCGAGGCCGGACTCCCGCCATGCTTGTTCACCGAGGAGTTCGGAGAGCTTGGTCTCCAGATGCCTGACGCGAGCGGCGAGGCGGCTACCGCGGTCCAGTGCGTTCGCCAGGTCGGCCTGCAGGGAGGCCCGGCTGACGAGGGGACCGGTGTCCTCGCCGGGCGGTTCGGCGCTGGCGGCGTGGACTTGGGCGAGCAGATCCTTGTGGCGGTAGAGGAAGGCGCGGTCGACTCCCGCCTGCCGTGCGATACCCGAGACGCTGATGACTGTTCCGGCTCGCCTGGCGGTGTTGATCGCCTTGATGACGCGCTGCCGGCGGCGGGCTGAGTCGGCCTTGCGGCCTTCGATCAGGGGGTTGGTGTTCATGCGGTCCGGTTCGGTCGGATGTCGGGCAGCGGCTGGCGGATGCGGGGCAGGCCGAGGTGGACGACGCTATTTCGGGCGCGTCGGACCAAAGTGGTGGCCTGGTCGATCTCGGCGCGTTCTTCGTCGGTGAGTTCGTCGACGGAGTCCTTCACGCGGCGGATCAGGCGGCGGACGCGGCTGCTCTCCTCGTCGGAGGGCAGGGCCTCGGCTTTCGCCCAGTCGTCTGCGTCAATCGCGGCCAGCAGCCGCTCACGGTTGCGCAGCAGATCGGCCAGGTAGGTCTCCAGGTCGGGCAGATAGGAGACGTCGGTGCGGAAGTGGCCGCAGCCGACGCAACGGAAGCGGACGGGGCAGTCCTGGCCGTTCGCGGCGACATTGGACGGCTCGCTGCAGACCCCGTAGGGAACGGCAACTTCGCCGACGGCTCGCCGGAGGTGTTCGGTGTCCAGCAGGGTCTTAGCCTGCCTCCAGATACGGTTGCCGTGCCGATCGAACTGCATCTGGGTGACCCGCTCGATCGCTTCCCGGCGGCGCTGTTCCCCTACTAATGGTGACGTGGGGTATTGGAACTGTCCGAATGCCTGCCTCGCCATCCGTGGCCGGGACGTGCTCGACGACTGTCGATCATGACTACCACTGGTCGCAGTACTCGATGTGGATCTCGCGGGCGTCGCCAAGGATGCCGTCATTCGAGTGGAGCTCGGTGCAGAAGTACGGATAGCTGGGGTGGACCGGAACATAGCTCGGTCCGTTGCGGGCGACATCAAGGAAGTGCCGAGCGGTCTCTCGGAACACCTTCGCGCTGCCGGTCATGAACAGTGTCTCGGCATGAAGGTGCTGTGAAATAGGTCGCGGTTCTCCCGGTAGTGACGTGCTGCCCAGTCGACTGCGGCGTTGTCGACAGGGTCTGTGTCGGGCAAATTCACGGTCTGGGGACGGCCGGCGCCGAGTCGACTCCTCACCTGCTTCCAGGAGGAGGGGGCGAACTGCAGTGAATGGTGCAAGAGCACGAGGTCGAGCTGGAAGCCGACGTCGTCCGGTACTTCCCTGACTGGCGGGCGGTTTGCCCGCATTGGCAGGTGAATCAGCGAACGAGGCGAGCGTGCGGCGAGCATCCACAATCCGGCGATGCGTCGGGCGGCGTCCTGGTCGAGATAGACGTCCAGGTGCCGATCGTGGTCGATGAGTACTGCATGGCTCAGAGGCCGCGCAGGCCGGATGACTCTGAACTCGTCGGCTCCCAAGCGGGCCTGGTGGATTACGACCGGCAGCTTCATCGGTTCTCCGTTGCGGTGCGTCGGCTGACTTCGTTGGCATATGTGGCCCAGTCGCCCGCGGAGAGACGTTGCCAGGCGACGGCGACGTCGGTGTGGATGCCCAGGGTGCGGGCGAGGATCGCGGCCGGGATCTCGGTGGCGAGCTGGAAGAGAGCGGTGCTGCGGGCCTGGTTGGGCCGGATCCCGAGCTGGTTCAGCCGCTGGGTCAGCTGTGTGGTGCTGATCGGCCGTCCGGGCTGGCCGCCGGGGAAGAGCCATGGAGACGGGGTCAAGGCCCCGATGGTCGCGTGACCCTTGCGGTTCGCGGCAACCATGCGGGCCAGTGCGGCGACAGGCTCGGGCAGCTGAACGGGGGCATCGCCGAGACGGAGATGTACTTCCTGAGCGCCGACCTCGACGTCCTCGATGGTCAGTCGGTGGATCGCCGATGGCCCTTGTGCGTAGAGGAGGAGAAGCAGTCCTGCGAGGCGGTCTTCGGGTTTGAGGGTGTCGTCGTGCAGGAGTCGGCGTGCGACGTTCCACCGGTGCTCGTCATCGAGTGGCTGGGTGGGGCCGTTCCAGCGGACAGCGGGGACGTGGACGGTGGTGAGCTTGTTGGTGCGGGCCCAGCGGACGAAGTGCCCGGCTGTGTGGCGGTAGGTCGCGGAGTCGTCGGTGAGCCACTGGTCGAGGTTGGCCTGTCGGCACGTCTCCAAGGTGAGGTCGTGAGCCTGTAGCCAGGTAAGGAAGGCGACGGCCGCGTGGGTGCGTTGACGCGTTGATGCGAACTGCTGTGGGGTCAGGGGGCGGCCGTTGCTGCGTCGGCGTAGTCGACGGACCAGGTGCCATATCGCGTACTGGTGAAGGACTTTGCGCTGATCGGGGTCTTGCTGTGATGCGAGGAGGCCGGTGAGGCACCGTTCGAGGCGGACCATGTACTCGTCCCGCTCGGGCAGGGCACCGACGCCGACGAGGACTTGGCGGAGGTGGGCGAGGGGCGGGCTGTCGGGCAGCTCGTCGAGGGCCTCGTGAGTCAGGGCTCGTCTGCCGGCCGCGAGGTCGGCCAGGACCGGAGACACGGACGGCTTGTTCAGCCACCGATTGGCGGTGAGTGGGTGCTCGGTGGTGACGATGTTGTTCCGCAGGGCTTGGAGACCGGGGTGGAGGGCATCGGACGGAGGGCCCAGGAGCTCGTTGAGGCGCCGATTGATGAGACAACGAGCGCACTGACCGGGGTGCGGGTAATCGGGCTCGTTGCAGGTGGGGCAGGTGTGCCAGACCTCAGGCGCGGTGCAGCCCAGGCAAAGGGGCTGGTCGAGAGTGCCGGAGACGACCGCCGCGATGCCGCCGCAGGCCGAGCACGGCGCGGAGTGACGCTGGCAGTCCAGGCACCATGGCCGACCCGTAGTCCGGGAGGTGCCGCAGGGTTTCTCCGCGTTGCAGATACTGCAAGTCGCGGTGGGCAAGGAGGGGCAGCTTTGGCAGAGCGGGCCGTCCGGTGTGCGGGTGTTGACGACCCTTCGTCGGCCGCAGTTGATGCAGGTCTCCAGGTTCGCCGGGTCGCTGACCAGGCAGTTCGGACACACTGGCCGGCCTTGGTCGTCGCGGGTAGCGGGCTCTCGGCGGGCTCCGCATCCCGAGCACTCCTCGATGCGGGAGTGGGAGATGCACATGCGGCAGACCCGCTTCCCGTCCAGAGGCTTGTCGATGCGTACGACTCTGTGGCAGCCGGGGCAGGACGGCTGCACGATCCCGGCGATGCCGGCCTCGTGCAGCAGGTCGATCAGCTTGAGGATCGCGCGGTGGGGTGCGAGGTGGCCGTCGCCGGTCAGCAGAGCTGGGTGGGATTCCAGGGCCCAGGCAAGTTTCCGCTGGTAGGAGGGACGAGGTGCAGATCGATGGACCGCCTCGGAGACCGTCTCCCGTTCGGCCTGCGGATCCAGTTCAGCGATCAGGGCGCCGATTACTGCGATGGGGTCACGTCCGTCGTCGTCCGGGCACTTGCCGCATCGCGGCCACCCGGCCCGGTCGCGTGAAGCGACCCGGCGGGTGTTTCCGCAGGCAGCACACGGCTCGGGCTGGTGGCGCCCGCAGTTCCAGCAGTACCAGTCCTGGCCGCGGCGCTGGAGCGTTCGTATCTGCCTGCCGCATTCGGCGCAACACGGCGGCGAGACCGTCTGAGCCCCGGCCTCACGCAGGGCGATGAGCAGGTCGCCGACGGCCCTGGGCGCCGGCGAGCGACCGTCGGTCAGCACGCGAGGATGCTCAGTGACATGTGCCGCGAGGAGGCGTGACTTCGAGCGTCCGCCCGCGATGCTGGCGACCACGGCACGGATCCGGTCCGGCTCCAGTTGATGTTCGATGGCCGCGACCAGGTCCGCAATGAGCCCGATCGGGTCGGAGACGGCCCGCTCGGGGTGCCCGGGTGCGGTCACGGCCGCTCGAAACCGCTGATGCGGGCTCGCTTGGGTCGCAGGTCACCGACGCCTGCCCCGGCACCGACAGCCTTCTTTGTTCGGGTAGCGGTTCCGGCACCCGCCGCGGCGGTCGGCTCGATGAGGTCGTCCATGGTGCAGTTGAGGATGTCGAGCAGGGCCATGAGGATCTTCAGGCTGAGCCGCTCGGGGCGCTCGACAACGAGCCGGTAGACCTGGCTGGACGACAGGGTGATGCCCCGTTTGTCCAGTAGCGGGATGAGGTCGGTGGTGGAGAAGAGCCCTCGGTCGGCCATGATCTTGCGCAAGTGCCAGTGGTAGTCGAGCTTCGCGGCCATCAGCGGTCCTTGTTTGCGCCCCGCTCAAGCCGGGCGACCTGCCCTTCGCCGGCGGCTGCCGGCTGCTGGGCCGGCCCGGCGCGGGCGGCATGGGCGTGGTCTACCCGACCCGCTCGGCGGGCGGCGCGCTTCGTGGCGGCGTACAGGAAGCGCTTCGGGGTACGCCCCGTCGAGCGCTTCGCGGTGGAGGCGTACTACGCGCTGCTCTTCGTCGCCCAGGGGCTGCGCGAGCTGGGCAACGTCGAGGTCGAGCAGGGTGTCGCCACCAGTGTGGCAAGGCCGGCCGCCGCCGACCCGGCGAGCATGGCCATGGCGCGCACCGTTCCGTCGGACATGAGCTGCCACTTGGTCCGGGCGCCGCTGCCTCAGTTCCAGATGTCGAGCAGCGTGCCGTCCTTGCCCTGGCCGCCGGGCGCATCGATGCAGCGGCAGGAGACGTGGCTCCAGATCGAGACGGGCTCGTCCGGCGCCTTCTCGTCCACGGTCGTGGGCTGCGTGGCCAGGTGGAATGCCTGACGGTTCACCATCTCCTCCGTACGCCGCCGTCTCGACCTCTGCGGCAATACCTGAACGGCGAAACCCATCAGGACCCCGTCATCGCAGACGGCGTACCACCGGCGCAGTCACGGAGTGCCACGGTTCGCGCGCATTCCGTGAGTCATCCTGGCGCCCGGCGAAGTGATGATCCGTTGCAGCCGCGGATACCGGTGCGCCGGGAGCCGGTCTCAGCGTATGACCAGGTCTGAGAGCGCGATATTTCCCTGTTTCTGCGGTTATTTCTTGATCGCCCTATGCTGATGCCGTGAGGACTCGGGCAGTCGACGGCCGGTGCTGAGCCGGCGGGAGGCGGGCTTCCATGACTGAGCGGTTCAAAAGGTCGGGGTTGATAGGCGAGCTGTCGGCCGAATTCGCGGGCACCATGATTCTCATCCTCTTCGGTTGCGGCGTGGTGGCCCAGGTGGTCGCCGGCGGAGCGCTCACGACTCCGCCGGGTGGCCTCGGAAACCACGACAGCATCTCCTGGGCGTGGGGCATCGGTGTCACCATGGGTGTCTACGTCGCGGCACGGCTGAGCGGCGCGCATCTCAACCCCGCGGTGACCGTCGCCCTGGCCGCGTTCAAGGGCTTCCCGTGGAGCAAGGTGGCGCCCTACGCGCTGGCGCAGACGGCCGGCGCCTTCGTGGCGGCCCTCCTCGTGCGGTGGAACTACACCGAAGCGCTGGCGAAGGCCGACCCCGGTCACACCCTCAAGACGCAGTTCGTGTTCTCCACGCTCCCCGCGAACGGCAACACGAACCTGCCGGTCTACGAGTGGGGCGCGTTTCGTGACCAGGTCATGGGCACCGCCATTCTGCTGCTGTTGATCCTGGCCATCACGGACCTGCTCAACACGCCCCCTGGCGCCAACCTGGCCCCGTTCATCATCGGCCTGGTCGTCGTGGGCATCGGCATGGCCTGGGGTACCAACGCGGGCTACGCGATCAATCCGGCACGTGACTTCGGTCCCCGTCTGGCCAGTTTCCTCACGGGGTACGGCGGGGCATGGCGAGATCAGTACGGGAACTTCTACTTCTGGGTGCCGATCCTCGGTCCACTGGCCGGCGGTCTGGTCGGCGGGGCCCTGTACAAGTTCTTCGTCGGCCAGTTCCTGCCGACAGCGGAGCCGGAGCCCCCGGGCCGCATCCCCGCTCCCAAGGACTGACAGCTACGAAACGGTGGCACCCCATGGCCGATTTCGTCGGCGCGGTGGACCAAGGGACCACCAGTACCCGATTCATGATCTTCGATCATGCGGGCAACGAGGCGGCGAAGCATCAGCTGGAGCACGCCCAGATCCTTCCGCGCTCCGGGTGGGTCGAGCACGACCCGGTGGAGATCTGGGAGCGCACCAACTCCGTGATGCAGAACGCCCTGAGGCACGGGAACCTGTCCCCGACCGACCTGGCCGCGATCGGCATCACCAACCAGCGGGAGACCACCGTTGTCTGGGACCCGCGCAACGGCCGCCCTTACTACAACGCCATCGTCTGGCAGGACACCCGCACCGACTCCATCGCCGCGGCCCTGGAACGCTCGGGCCGGGGAGACGTCATCCGCCACAAGGCGGGCCTGCCGCCGGCGACCTACTTCTCCGGCGGCAAGATCCAGTGGATCCTGGAGAACGTCGACGGCGTCCGCGAGGCAGCCGAGCAGGGACACGCCCTCTTCGGCAACACGGACTGCTGGGTTCTGTGGAACCTGACCGGCGGCCCCGACGGCGGCATCCACGCCACCGATGTGACCAACGCCAGCCGCACCATGCTGATGGACCTGGAAACCCTCGACTGGGACGACGAACTGCTGGGCTTCTTCCATATCCCCCGGGAGATGCTGCCCACCATCAACCCCTCGTCCCATCGGGAGGCGTTCGGTGTGACGCGCACATCCCGGCCACTGCGCGCCGCCATCCCCATCAGCGGGGTGCTCGGCGACCAACAGGCGGCCACCGTCGGACAGGTCTGCTACGCGCCCGGCGAGGCCAAGAACACCTACGGCACCGGCAACTTCCTGGTGCTCAACACCGGCACGGAACTGGTCCGCTCACAGCACGGCCTTCTCACCACCGTGGCGTACCAGTTCGGAGACAGCCCGGCGGTCTACGCCCTGGAGGGCTCCATCGCGGTCACCGGGTCCGCGGTGCAATGGCTGCGCGACCAGATGAAGATCATCAGCAGCGCGGCCGAGAGCGAGACCCTGGCCCGCACCGTCCAGGACAACGGCGGCATGTACTTCGTCCCGGCGTTCTCGGGCCTGTTCGCCCCGTACTGGCGCTCCGACGCCCGGGGCGCGATCGTCGGCCTCGCCCGGTACAACGACAACGGCCACCTGGCCCGGGCGACCCTGGAAGCCATCTGCTACCAGAGCCGCGACGTCGTCGAGGCCATGGAGCAGGACTCCGGAGTCCACCTCGACGTGCTCAAGGTGGACGGCGGAGTCACCGCCAACGACCTGTGCATGCAGATCCAGGCCGATGTCCTCGGCGTACCGGTCAGCCGCCCGGTCGTCGCCGAGACCACCGCGCTCGGCGCCGCCTACGCGGCAGGGCTGGCCACCGGCTTCTGGCGGGACACCGACGAACTGCGCACCCACTGGCAGGAGTCAAAACGCTGGGAGCCCCAGTGGTCCGACGACCAGCGAGCGGAGGGTTACGCGGGCTGGAAGCAGGCGGTGGAGCGCACGCTCAACTGGGTCAAGGTCGAATAGCCGTCCGCACCACCGGCGGCCGGAGGACCACCGGCGGCCGGAGGACCACCGGCGGCCGGAGGACCACCGGCGGCCGCAGGACCGCCGGCGGCCGCAGGACCACTGGCGGCTGCTGCCGCGCCGCGAGTCCGCCGGGACGCGCCGGAGGTCGTCCTGCCCGCGTGCCGGGGGGACGAGGCCACCGCTGCTGACACGGCACGAACGCCGGCCGCGGAGGGGCTGCGTGTCTTGGCCGTCGCCTTGCGGCGCCTGGACCATGACGAGTCCGAGGAAGCCCTGGACCGACCGTTGGACGAGCCGGGGCTCGACATCGTCGGTTTCGTCGCCCTCGCTGACACTCCGCGCAGCGACGCCGCGGCACTTGTCTCCGGCCTCCAGAACGCGGGCGTACGGCCGGTGATGCTCACCGAAGACAGGTCCGAGACCGCCGTAGACCGGGAGCCTGGCGTCATCCGCTGCGTTCCGTAGGGCTAGGGCTATGCCTGGACGTCACGGTGGTCGACGTGCCGCAATGCGCAGAAGGCATACAGCCCTCCGACGGCGGAAAACGCCGGTTGTAGGGCCCCTTTGGTGCCTGCCCCAGTGCTGCAAGGTTCTTGTCCGTAACAGGTGCCGCTTACTGCCTGTTGGGATCTTTGAAGAAGATCACTCGATAGTGCATAAGGGCTGCCCGGGGTGCGTTCGGTGGCCAGACTCGAATCGCGTTGTGCCAAACACCGCTACGCGCTGCTCTGTGCCGACGAGCCAGCGAGCCAGCCGGCCGGCCGGCCGGAGCCAGGGCGGGCCTTGCCGCAGGAGGACATGCTGTGACACACCATGACGGCCGCAAGCCGGGCCTGACCGAGGACACGGTGGCCCTGGTGGCCGGCCTTGCCGATCTGGCGGTCTGTGGGCTGAGCAGCGCGGTGGGCGGCGTCCGCGGCCTGCTGCGCCGCGCCGATCTCGGGGACCTTCTGGTGGACGGCCAGGAGGAGGCCAAGGCGCGAGGCCGCCTGCTCCTGGACCGGCGTGCGGCCGCGCCGTCAGCTCACCTGGAGGTCCTCGCCCGCACCGTGACCGCTCGCAGCCAGGCGGAGAGCGGCAGTGAGTGAACGGGAAGAGCACGCCTTACTGAAGAAGCGCATCGACCAACTCCTCAGCGAATTCGTTACCGTGGAAGCACAGGCACTGGCCGATATCGATGCCTGTCTGGCGCCGGTCGCAGAGCAGCTTCACGCCGTGACCGGGCACGGCAAGCGGCTCAGGGCGGCGTTCTGCTACTGGGGCTGGCGCGGTGCCGGCCAGCCCGAGAGCGAGGCGCTGGTCCGCGCCGCCAGCGCGATCGAGTTGGTCCATGCGGCCGCCGTCGTGCACGACGACCTGATCGACCACAGCCGCACCCGGCACGGCCAGCCGACCGGGCACATCGCCCTGCGCAAGGTCCTCACCGGTCATGCGCGGCCGAAGGCCGGCGCCCGGTCCCTGGCCATGCTGGTGGGTGATCTGCTGATGTCGATGGCCGGGCAGCTGTTCACCACCTCCGGCCTGCCCGGCGCCTTCCTGAGCAGGGCCCGGCCTGTGTGGGCGGTTCTGGCCCGCGAACTGGTGGCCGGTGAGTGCCTGGAGGTCTTGCGCACCGGAGCCGAGCCGGACCCGGACGCATCGGTGAAGGTGATCCGTTATAAGACCGCCAAATACACCGTCGAACACCCTTTGCAGATCGGTGGCCTTCTCGCCGGCGCACCGTCGCGGCTGCTGCAGGCGTACAGCGACTACGGCCTGCCGCTGGGCGAGGCATTCCAGCTGCGTGATGACCTGCTGGGCCTGTTCGGCGATCCTGAGGAGACCGGCAAGGATCCGGCCGATGACCTGGCCGGGAACCGGCCCACGGCTTTGATGGCTCACGCGCTCACGTCCGCCACCAAGGCGGAACACGGCGAACTGCGCCTCCTGCTCGGTCAGGCGAAGCTCAGCGAGCAGCAGGTGGAACGGGCCCGGGAGATCGCTCACCGCACCGGGGCCGTCGCCCGCGTCGAAGACATGATCAATGCCCGGCTGGGTGAAGCACACGACGCCCTGGCCGACGCCGATCTGACCACCGAAGCACGCCGCGCACTGTCGGCCTTGGCGAGCGTCTCGGCCACCCGCACTCACTGACCGCCACCCCATCGGAGTAGCACGATGACCTACACCCAAGCGTCCATGGACGCCCTGCGCACCCCAGGGGACGAACTCGCCGACGCGACTGTGGCGGCACTCTACGAGCGCGGAGAGATCGGCAAGTTCAACACGCTCATGCGCTACGTCTCCACCGTCGGGCAGGACCTTCCTGAGGGGCTGCCCGATGTCGCCCGCGAGTACTTGAACGAGACCAGCACGCCCCCAGCCTGGGTGGACTGGGGTGAGATGGAGAAAGCACGGCTGTTCTTCATCGACAACAACGTGCACATCTCCACGGCGCTGTCGTTCGCCTCGATGCCCGCCTGCTACGTCGTGCCCCACGTGGCCAAGCTGCTGTCGGCCACCCACTCGCTGAAGTACCCCTCCAAACGGATGGCTGAGACGGGCCAGTTCACCGTCTACCTCATGCAGCCCGGGGCGTTCGAAGCCGGCAGCCGTTTCATCCCCGCAGCCCAGAAAGTGCGGCTGCTGCATGCCTCCATCCGCCACCACCTCAAGCGGGAGGACCGCTGGGACACCGCCGCCCTGGGCACGCCGATCTGTCAGGAGGACATGATCGGTGGGCAGATGATGTTCTCCATCCAGGTCCTCGACGCCCTGCACCGCCTTGGCATCCACATGAGCAACGAAGGCGCCGAGGCGTACTACTACGCCTGGCGGGTGGTCGGCGCCATCCTCGGTATCGACCAGGACCATGTCCCCAAGGACCTGCAGGCAGCCCGCGAGTTCTCCGACCTGTACATGACCCGCCACATGGGCCCCAGTGAGGAAGGCACCCGGCTCACCCGCCAGCTCATCGACCTCTATGAAGAAGTCGTGCCCGGCACCTTCTTCGACCCGATCGTCTCCGCCCTGATCCGCTACCTGATCGGCGACACCTGCGCCGACTGGCTGCAAGTCCCCCGCACCACCTGGGACACTGTCGTCAAGGCCGCGCCCGCCCTGCTGGGACTGCTGGAAACCATTGAGGACGGCTCGCCCCTGGCGGCCTGGGCCCTTGACCGAATCGGACACCTGACCACCATCTTTGAACTGTCCTCCCTCACCCGCGGCCGCGTCATGCACTACGCCATCCCCGAACAGCTCAAGAACGACTTCGGAGTCAGCACCACCATCCTGCCCAAGAGCCGCTGGACCCCGCCATCGGCAACCATCAGCCAGTAGCGACAGCAACCTCCAGGGACACCGCGGCGCCCGCCGACAGCTATGCCCACACCCTTGGCTGGAGTGAAGTGGGCGGCGCGGACACGTCCGGGATCGGGGGAGCAGATGCGGTGCAGCTGGTCGAAGACATCGGCCTGCTGCTATCGCTCCAGCCTGCGCCAGCAGGTCTGCCCGGAGCCGAACCCCAGCTCCAGCGGCAGGGGCTGCCAGGCAACGTCGTTGTAGAGGATGTACAGGACGCCCTGCGGAGACAGCCGGTCCGGCACCGGTCGCGGACCCGGCGACCGTTCGGGCCAGGGGGCAGCAGCGGCTCGATCAGCGCCCACAAGTCCACGATCCATGGCCGTGTACTCACACCCTCCCGAACGGTCGAGTCGTCACACCGGTCATGCCGAATCAGGACACTTCAACAAGATCGTGTTACGAGCTCTATGGCATGCCGTTCAGGCGGGCCATGAGGACGGTGATGTCGTCGTGGTGGCCCTCGGGATGCTGGTGCCGCATCAGTGCCTCACAGGTTTCCTCCAGCGAGGAGCGCTGGGCGGCGAGTCTGCGGCCGAGCGCGCGGAGTGCCTCCTCGATGTCCTGCCCGCGGGTCTCCACCAGGCCGTCGGTGCACAGCAGGAGGAGGCTGCCGGGCTCCGTGAGCAGTTCCAGGGTGTCGAAGGTGACGCTGCCTACTCCGATCGGTGCGGCGACGGGGACCTTCAGCAGTTCGTTGCTGCCGTCGGGCGCCACAAGGACTGGCGGAAGGTGGCCGGCGCTCGCGAGGGTGGAGCGGTCGGTCGTCGGGTCGTAGACGCAGTACAGGCAGGTGGCCAGCTGGGAGTGGCCCAGGCGCTGCGCGAAGGCGTCGAGCTGGGCCAGTAGCCGCCCGGGCGGCAGGTCCAAAGTGGCGAGGGCTTTGACCGCTGTCCGCAGCTGCCCCATGACGACCGCTGCGTGCACACCGTGACCTGCCACGTCGCCGATGGCGAGTCCGACTCGGTGGCCCGGCAGGGGGATCACGTCAAACCAGTCGCCTCCGACCTGCGTGGTGCGACTGCTGGGGTGATATCGGTAGGCGATCTCCACCCCTGGCAGGCGAGGGGGCGGCGTGGGAAGCAGGCTGCGCTGCAGCACTGCGGATGCCGTTGTTTCGTCGCTGTGGATCCGGGCGTTGTGCAGGGCCACGGCCGCCCGCCCGGCCACCTCCTCACAGGCTGTCAGGTCCGCGGCGACGAAAGCGGGGCGGTCGGGTCTGCGCCCGAACACCACGAAGCCGAGGGCCCTACCGTGCGCCACCAGCGGCACCAGCAGGACGGAGGAGCCCTTCAGTACCAACCGGAGGGCCGGGTTGTCGAGCTCCGCCGGAAGTTGTTGCAGGACCTCATCTCCGACCTGGGGAATGAGGACTGGTTCGACTGCCGCAAGGAATCGGGTCATGGCTGTGCCGGTCGTGTAGACGAAGGTCTTCCCCGGGCGGAGTTCCTCCCGGCAGTCCGATTCCTCATGGTGGACTGCCGCCACGCGGTGCATCACCACCGCACCCTCCGGCCCCTGGGGCGCGAGGTCATCTTCCGACGCCACGACCCGATCGCACAGATGAACCGAAGCGAAGTCGGCGAACCCCGGTACCGCCCGGTCAGCCAGTTGGCTGGCCTGGTGCTTGAGATCCAGGGTTGTGCCGATACCGCGCACGGCGTCGCACAGGAAGGTCAGCCTGGCCGTGTCGGTGCTGGAGCCTGCGTCGGGTGTCGCTCGGCGATCGGAGCCCCGGAGCGTCAGAGCGCATCGTTGTGACTCTGGCGGCAAAGAGGCCCCCCTGACGTGTGCCGGGCGCGGCCGCGCCCCTGGGATGACAAAGACAACCGCCCCGAACCCAGCCCTCGAGACTGCCCACACCTTCCGTTATGACCCTATCGCCCCAGCTCAGCAGAGGCGTTCACTCACAGGGGTGGTCCGCGCCGGTGGATCGGCGGTGTGGTGACGGGCCTGTGAGGTCTGTATCCAGCCGGGTGTTCGGGGATGTAGACGGCTGCGTTCAGGTTGCCGACTTTGGTCTGGCCATGCCAGCACAGGGGCAGTCCGCTGCAACCGCCGCCGCAGTCCGGGCAAGGCTGGGTGACCTCGCCGACGCGCCGGCCGGTGACGACGATGGCCTCCCGCCTATCCCGCAGGCCGCGGTCGTGCAGGTCGTAGCCGTCGGCTAGGTGCTGCAGGTTGACCTCGTCCGCCAGGGCCCGGGCGACCTCTTCGGGGAAGAGGATGCGGCTGCGGGGCATGCACGGGCCGTCGACCGGCATGGCGGCGATGAAGGCGCGGTCCAGGCCGATCTGCTCGGTGCTGCCGCTGGCCAACGCGCCGCGCAGCACGGCCCGGCCGTGGTTGAACACCACCCGGCGCATATTCTCGGTGACCTTCGACTTCTTGCAGTCCAGGCGGGCCTGGCCGCGGAAGGCGAGGCAGAGGCGTTGACGGTTGCGCAGGTCCGGGACGAAGCGGTGGGCGTGCTCGCCGCTCAGTACGGAGGGTGCGTGGCCGCCGCCGGGCGCCTCGGCATCCAGAAACGCGGACAGTTCGGCGTGGGCGCGGCGCACGAAGTCCACCGGCCTTCCACGCGGCCTGTCGCATCTCCCGGACCATGCGCTGGTGGTGGGCGCGACGGAAGACGGACGCCTCCAGGCCGGCCCCAGGGACATCACGTCGCGGCACTGTACCTACCCGGTGCGGTGCACCGGCAGACGCGTGCGGCAGCAGCCGCGGAGGGCAAGCCCGTCCTCGCAGGTCACCGGAACGGGGCGATCGTGCCGCTCGTAGGTGGCGAAGAAGTTCTCCGGCATCCGGGCCCCACCCGGCCGCCCGGTCCGGATGTAGTCGCGCTCGCGCTACCTCCCGCCCGTCACGAAAGCGCCCAAGGAGGTGGAAACTGGAATCTACCGACACGTAGCAATGCTTGTTCCAACTGCCAGATGAAGGAGAGGAACCATGACACGGGCAGTGGGAATCGACCTCGGCACGACGAACTCGGTGGTCTGCGTGCTGGAGGGCGGAGAGCCCACGGTCATCACCAACACAGAAGGCGCGCGGACCACCCCTTCAGTGGTGGCCTTCGCCAAGAGCGGCGAGGTACTGGTCGGCGAGGTCGCCAAGCGGCAGGCCGTCACCAACGTCGAGCGCACCGTGCGCTCCGTCAAGCGCCACATGGGCGACGCGCAGTGGCGGTTCCCGGAGAGCGGGAGCATCGACGGCAAGCGGTACACCGCGCAGGAGATCTCCGCGCGGGTACTGCAGAAGCTCAAGCGGGACGCGGAGGCGTACCTGGGTGAGGACGTCACGGAGGCGGTCATCACCGTTCCGGCGTACTTCAACGACTCCCAGCGCACCGCGACCAAGGAGTCCGGTGAGATCGCCGGGCTGAAGGTGCTACGGATCATCAACGAGCCCACGGCCGCGGCCCTGGCGTACGGGCTCGACAAGGAGAACGACCAGACCGTCCTGGTCTTCGACCTGGGCGGCGGCACCTTCGACGTGTCCCTCCTGGAGATCGGCGAGGGCGTGGTCGAGGTGAAGGCCACCAACGGCGACACCCATCTCGGCGGCGATGACTGGGACCAGCGGATCGTCGACCACCTGGCCAAGCAGTTCAGTAACCACTACGGCGTGGATCTGACCAAGGACAAGATGGCCGTGCAGCGGCTGCGGGAGGCCGCCGAGCGGGCGAAGATCGAGCTGTCCTCGTCCTCGGAGACCACAGTCAACCTGCCCTACGTCACCGCGTCCGCCGAGGGTCCGCTGCACCTGGACGAGAAGCTCACCCGGGTCCAGTTCCAGCAGCTGACGGCGGATCTGCTGGAGCGGTGCAAGACACCGTTCCACAACGCGGTCAAGGACGCCGGGATCGAGGTGTCCGACATCAACCACGTCATCCTGGTGGGCGGCTCGACGAGGATGCCGGCGGTGACCGATCTGGTACGGGAGCTGACCGGCAAGGACCCGCACAAAGGCGTCAACCCCGACGAGGTCGTGGCCGTGGGCGCCGATCTGCAGGCCGGTGTGCTCAAGGGTGAGGTCAAGGACATCCTGCTGCTGGACGTCACCCCGCTGTCCCTGGGTATCGAGACCAAGGGCGGCATCATGACCAAGCTGATCGAGCGCAACACCACGATCCCGACGAAGCGCTCCGAGATCTTCACCACCGCCGAGGACAACCAGCCCTCCGTGCAGATCCAGGTCTACCAGGGCGAGCGCGAGATCGCGGCGTACAACAAGAGGCTCGGCATGTTCGAGCTGACCGGTCTGCCGCCGGCCCCGCGCGGTGTCCCGCAGATCGAGGTGGCCTTCGACATCGACGCCAACGGCATCATGCACGTCACGGCGAAGGACCTCGGCACCGGCAGGGAGCAGAAGATGACCGTCACCGGCGGTTCCGCCCTGCCGAAGGACGACATCGACCGCATGATGCGCGCGGCCGAACAGCACGCCGAGGAGGACCGCCGGCGCCGGGAGGCCGCTGAGACCCGCAACCGAGCCGAGCAGGTCGCCTACCAGACAGAACGGCTGCTGGCCGACAACGCCGACAAGATCCCCGGCGACGTCAAGGGTGAGGTCGAGACCGCTCTGGCGGAGCTCAAGGAAGCCCTCAAGGTGGAGTCGGCCGACGCCGACCGCACCACCGCCCTGCGGCAGGCCACCGACAAGGTCACCGCCGCAGCTCAGAAGGTGGGCACCGCCATGTACGCCCAGGCGCGGACCCAGGGCCGGCAGGCCGCGGGCGGAGGCTCGGGCGACGGCGAGACAGGCGCAGCCGGGCAGGAAGAGGACGTAGTCGACGCCGAGATCGTCGATGACGACAAGCGGCAGGAGGGCACTGGATGACCCGGCCCAGCGACACCCACCGCCACGGTCAGCGTCCGCTGTCGATCGTCAGGGACAGCCGGCGGCGGGGCCAGGGAGAGAGCCTGGAACCCCACCGCCATGGCGCCATCGAGCCTGCCCCGCAGGCCGACCCCGCCGTGGGCGAAGCCGACGTCCTGCGGACACAACTGAGTAAGCGCACGGCGGAGCTGCAGCGAGTGACGTCCGAATACGACCACTACCGCATGCGGGTCAGCCGCGACCGGCGGGCAGTCGGTGAGACAGCCGTGGCCAACGTGCTCGCCGGCCTACTCCCCGTCCTCGACGCCATCGACCAGGCACGCAAGCAAGGAGAAGTCACCGGCGGCTTCCAGCGCGTCGTCGAGGTACTGGAAGCCGAACTGGCGGCCCTCGGGCTGAGGTCCTTCGGCACGCCGGGGGATCCCTTCGACCCCGCCCTGCACGAGGCCGTCTCCTGCACCCGCTCCGACCGTGTCGAACGACCGACCTGCACCGCGATCCTGCGCCCCGGCTACCGCGTCGGCGACCGGTTCCTGCGCCCCGCCCAGGCAGAGGTCACCGAACCGCCGGCCAGGATGTAACGCGCGGCCCATCCGCGCCGGCCCGCCCGGCCATCGCACCAGCCGCGACCTCAAGGCCACGCTGGACTTCTACGGGTCCGTACCGGGCTGGAAGTGCCGCAACGCCAGACTGAGCGACCGTTTCCCGACCGCGCCGACGGACGCCGTCGGATCCGTTCCGCGACGAGCTCGGCACTCAGCCCCGTACAGCCCGCGAGGGCCTCGGCGAGCCCTTCGTCGTCATCGAACTGGCGGGGC